>PKTC01000405.1 GCA_002869305.1 Marinilabiliales bacterium | reverse complement strand
TGTTTCATAATAAAATCTAAACCTTGTATTTTTTCTTGCACATCTTCTACTTTATAAATTCTTCCATAACCAACGATGCTTTTAAAACTCATGGAAAATCCACAAGCCTTTTTTGCGATTTCAAGAACATGATCAATGTCCATCTGGAAACAAACATTGTTATTATTTTTAATGATATCAATTTTTCTACCTTCATTTGCGCAATGAAAATATAATACAGCTGGATTCCCAGGTTTATATCCAAAATTTAAAGTGACAATATATGGTTTACCATCATCAACTAATGCAATCCGGCAAACATCTGCCTTGGCAATAATAGATTGAATTTCTGATTGTTCTGTAATTTCTCGGTCTTTTCGTCTCATATTAGGCTTTTGATTTATTCTTAGAAAGCACTAAGATATAAATCATTCCACCTAAAAGTACAATTGTAGTAAAAATACTTGCTTCTGGGCCAAAATCACCTCCTGTTAAGATATTTGGGCCATTACTCGTTAGGTTAAGAACTGAATCACCTCCTTCGCTACCGCTAACCTTTAAACCATAAATATTTTCCATGGTCCAGTTCCATGCCGTATGCCAACCACAAGCTGCCCAAATATTTTTGTAATATAAAATAAGAAATACCAATAAAAAGGCAAATAACAGTAAATTGACAATAGCCAATGCCGAAACTCCAGTATTTAATCCATGCAGAAAAGCAAATATTATAGAAGAAATAACTGCTCCTAACCAGGGTTTATGTCTTGCAGCAATAACTTGAAATTGCCATCCACGTGCTAAAACCTCTTCTGCTGCTCCTTGAACTACATAGCCAATTAACAATAGAATAAAAACTCCTATCAACTTAAAATTAAATGGTTCCGGGTTTTCTTTAAATCCTATTGTTCCAAATATAGCCATGAGACCAATTACTGCACTCAACATGATAATGGCCATTAGAAAACCTTTTAAATATTTTTTAAAAACTCCCTTTCCTGTAAAACCAATTGTTTTAAATGATCGTTTTTCAAAAAATCTAACCCAAATCCAAACTAAAAAAATAACAAATCCAAACGAAATAAACAGGTTATAAAATTCCCCAAATACTGGTCCAATATCGGGACTCTGCAAAATGACCTGAAAAATAACGCCTTCAGCTATAATAAAAGCACCTATTAAAAATACAATTACCATTGGGATGGCTATTGCTATATGAGTTATTCTCTTACCTGATTTTGCTAAAGTAAGAAATTCATTTTCTGAACTAAATAAATCCTTTAAGGTCTGAAATAAAGTCTTCATTATTTTATAATTTGGTTGGAATAGAGTGTAAATTCTAGATAAATTTAACCATACTTATTTATAATTCAAAGAGATATGCCCACATAAAAAAAATAATACAAAATTATATTTGTATTATTCTATAGAAGATGTGTTCTTTTTTACCTCATTTTAATCCGGCGAATCATTCGATTTATTCGATTGTAAAAGCTTATAAGCCATAATTATTGTAACTATTCCATACAACAAAGCAACAAACCCAATCACATTTATAATAACCATTGCTCCTTGAAATGGTACAAATAAAAATAGCAAACCAAATGCTACCAATATTGAATTTCGAATAAAACCTAGAAGCAAAAAATCGGGTTTGTTACGAAGCAATAACCATAAGTTTCTGATCCCAATGATTAATGAAATAAGTCCTATTAAGATGACAAAAATATTTGCAATGAAAGTTGGAAGTAAGATAAATAAAACACCTACTATAACATTGGCTACTCCTTCATAGAACCAAAAATCTGATAAATAATTATCGGGAGATTTGGTTAATATCAATAAAAATACTCCACTTATAAGCAGTAATACCCCAAAAAATCGAGTAATAGCTTTTAAAGTTATTTCTGGATTAACTATGGCTGCAATACCAAAAATGATCATTATTATACCCTGAATACCAATAATCCATGGGTTATTAAACCGTATACTAGCTTTCATATTGATAAATTTTTCATATTATAAATTATTCCTTTTCTGATTCCTCATCTACATCAAGCTGCTTCTTTTCTGATGCCACTTTATTGGCAAGCTCATCAAGCCTTGCATTTAAAGCATTTATAGTGCTTGTACTTTTATTCATTCCCTCGGTTTGCATCTTAAATAATACTTCTTTGAGTTTTAAAATTTCAATGTCTTTTTGAAGCAAACTCATCTTGTCTTTATTTTCTTTTTCTTTTGCTTTCATTATTACATGAGCATAGTTAAAACTATACTTTATGATTACCAAAGCAATTAGGCCAAGAAAAAAGAAGAATATAAATGGGTATAGCGATATAGTTTTAAAACCTAAATTGGTATTGAGTTTTACGATGAAAACATCCCAGTTTGATAAAGCATAATACAACCAAATTGCTAACCAGGCTAGAATTATGATATCTATAATTGTTTGTATTTGTAACTTCTTCATGATTATTTGTTTTATTAATTATTTGTCTACTTTTTATTTTTTAATTCAGATAATTTCAAAATTTCCTTATCTGTTTCTTCCAACTCTTTAAGCAAAGACACAACCTCTTTATTCTTTATTAAATTGGCGGGAACTTTATTTGCATTATTTTTTATTGCCAAATAAAATTTCATTCCGAGTTGGGCAGAGACATCTTTCTTTTTGCCATTTAGCTTTTTTATTTCAAAATCATCTTTAAGATTTTCGGCCATCTCCTGGGCTTTGTGAACACCTTCGTTGGTTAAATCAAAACCATATTTAATAACCTCGTTAGTATTATCCTTTATTTTTCCAAAAATTGTTTCAGAATATTTGGCTATTTTCTCTCCTATTTGCTTTGCTTCCTCACTAAGTATTTTAGCGCCTACAGTCACATTTTCTTTCGTTTCATCCCAAAACCCTGCTTTCTCATTGGGATTTGTTGTTTTCTCCTTTTCACTTGATGAACCAGAAGTGTTTTCCTTTTCCTTTTTTGCCATTTTGGTATATAGTTAATAGTTTAAATTAGTCTTTATGATATTCTTGTTTTCGATCGGTCCCTTTTTCCAAGCATATATAGAATAATGAATGATATTAAACCAATGACCACAAGAACTGTAATAGTTTTAGTTAGAACACTCACGCTCTTTTCTTGTTTCACCTCTATTTCCTCTTGTAGTTCAACTACTTTTTTTGCTTCACCCACTACTTCCTTTTTTACCTCATCTGCTGTGTTATTTTTCTTAACATCCTCATTTTCAATTTCCTTTACTGGCTTTAATTTCATTTCAGTTTTTTGAACAGAATCTTGTATCACTGGTAGCTTCTTGATCTCTATTAAATCGCTTTCTTTTTGTATTTCTTCTTCATCGGAATTACCTATTGTTGTATCACTCTTTTGTGCAGTTATACTATCTTTATGCTCAATCTTTACTTCTTTCCCACTTTCTTTTCTTATGTTATTTTTTATAATAGTATCCTGCGTATTAAATTTCTTTGGTTTATTAATATCAGAAGGAACACTTTCAATCTTTTTAACTGATTGATCTTCAATTTGCTTTTTGTCATGATTAGGTTCCTTTTGTTCTTTCTTTAATGAATCACCCAATGGTTTTTCTTTTTCAATAGTTTTATCTGCGATTTCTTTCTCTTTTATAACTTTTACCTGTCTATCCAATAGTTTCTGTGCTTCCTGTTTCGATTCTTCTGTAGAACAACTTACAATAAGCAACAGGCTTATAGTAATTGCAGTAAAAAGAGATATATTTCTATGTAATTTCATAATGGTTCTCATATCTTTTTTATGTTTCCTCCTTCGGTATTACAAGAGAATTACAATTATGTTTAATAATTATATTTAACTAATTGTCGCTAATTTTCTTATGTGCTGTATTAACTATTAAAGATTTAATATCTTTCAAATATCTATATCGAAGCTATCTTTGGCTGTTAATTCATCTTTTAGATGTTTTAATTCTTGGTTCTTTTTGGCAAGATTCTTTTTGCGTTTTCTTAACTCAACAAGCAAGGATAACCAACTAATTAAAGCTCCTAAAACCAGAGAACCTATTATTACAAGAGATAATGGACTGTTAAACTTTACAATCCATAATTGAACAGCCACAGTTTGTGCATTCTGAGTAGCAAATATTACGATTAGTAAACTTAAGAATATTACGATGATTAAATCTCTTTTTTGCATACAGATAAAATACATCATTTTAAGCATATATCCAAACTATTGGTTCTTTATTTATAGTCATTTCAACCATAAATCAGAAATAGGACTTTAACTAAAAAATTCTAGATGTCTAGATGTAAAATATCTCTTAAAGAATCTACCAGGATGGCATTTCCATTTATTTTTCGTTTACTAAGCACTTGATGCCCATTTGAAACAAGAATACACTCTGCATTTATCTCCGAAGCAACTTCTAAATCATGAAATGTATCACCAATTAATATTATTTGATCGAATGTTAAAGAAGAATTTGAGATAAAATCAATGGCATTTTGCACTTTGCTCTTGGCGTGTATGTTATTTAAGCCAATTAACACATCAAAATATTCATCAATATCTCGTTGTTTAACCTGATTTTCCAGAGAATTTTGTTCTGATGCTGATAGTATTACTTGTTTAATACCCTTAAATTTAAAATATTGAAGTAATTCAATTGCCCCTTCTTGTAATGGTGATTTCTTAGCATATTTTATATAAAGATCAATGTATTCAATTGAAAGTTCTTCGAAAGGTTCTTTTATAAAATCAAACCCTAATTTTTCATAGTATTTTTGAACCGGGAAAGTGAATATACTCTTATAGTACTCTTGCGTTATATTGGTTCTAGATCTCTTATTAAGCATATGGTTCATGCTATTAACACAAGCATCCACATCGTTTAGTAAAGTTCCGTTCCAATCCCAAATAATTAATTTTTTATTCATTGTTAAATCTTTTATCAGAT
>PKTC01000390.1 GCA_002869305.1 Marinilabiliales bacterium | reverse complement strand
TTCATTAATCCCATTATGAATATAACGAATTGAATCCACTAAATCTATATATGGAACGGCGTTCCCATTTCTTGTAGCAACGTCGAAAACCTGTTTAATTGTCTCCCGACTAACCAAAGGACGAACACCATCGTGAATTGCTACCATTCCATCTGTGTTAATCGTTTCTAATGCATTTTTAACGGACTGATACCTGGTTATTCCTCCTTGAACAACGAAATGCTCAATTTTAAAATTGTTTTTACTGCATAATTCATTCCAATAAGAGATTTGATGTTCGGGCAGTGCAAGTACTATTTGAATTTCTGGATCAAATAGGTGAAAAGCAGAAATACTTTTCATTAAGATAACTTCCTTATGAATGTTTAAAAACTGCTTGGGAATGGTGCTTCCCATTCTTTGCCCGGAACCTCCTGCAACAATTATTACAAATCTGTTCATTATAGAATTGGTATTGTCTTCAAATTTATAAATAATAACTTGGCATATCAATATGTTGTTTAATCTATTTACTTTGTTATATTTGAGAAACACAAAAAAGCAATGATTTTTTGTTGTTTTAAAAAATGTTATTATATTTGCATACCAAACGGTCGGTTTTATGAGTCCAACAAAAGAACATATAATATTAACATCCTTCAGGCTCTTTCTACAAAAGGGATACAAGGAAGTTACGATGAGCATGTTGGTAAAATCAACTGGTTTATCTAAAGGTGCATTTTATCATTATATTGAGAATAAAGAGCAGCTTTTTGTTGAAACACTTGATAATTTGTTTTTTTCAATTTCGCCATTTAATAATGAAATGGTTGTAAATCCAGAAGTTTCGTTTTACGATTATATGCAAATGTATATCGATAATGTAAAAAAAATGTCTAAAATGATAATAAGCTATGTTGGAGAAAACGCTTCTGGAATGGGGTATTATCGTTTGATGTTGGACGTAGCAAATTATGCACCTGATTTTCATAAAAAGATTGAAAAGTCAAATGAATTCGAATTAGAGTTTTGGAAGAAAACTGTAGAAAATGGAATCAAAAGAGGCGAAATAAAAAAAGAACTGGATGTAAACATTCTTGCCAATCATTTTCAGTGGTTGCAAGATGGAATTGCACTAAATTCAATTTTTATGGGAAATCCTAAAGTTTTATATAGTAATTTAGAAAAAGCGTTCGAGCAGCTTTATATTTGTATTAAAAAGTAGATTTTTTTTGCAGTAACACATACCAAACGGTTGGTTTAAGAAATAGAATTAAAGAAACGGCATAAAATTTGAGAAGGAAAACTGAGGACTATTTTTTTGCACAAACACAGACCGAACGGTCGGACTTAAAATTACAAAAATGAAAAGCATAGAAAAAAGATTAAAAAAAGTTTTGATGGATTATGGAATTGATCAAAACAAGATATCGAAAGATAGCGATTACTACTTCGATTTAAACCTAGACATGCTTGACTTAATGGGATTAGCAAAAAAAATAAAAAACGAATTTTTAGTAAGCATCCCGGATAATGAAATTCTTCGTATGGAGAGGATTTCTGATACAATATTTTTTTTAGAAAAGAAATCAAATTCAACAATATACCATTGTTGACTTATTGGTTCGATTAAAAGAAGTTGATATGAAAATCGCAAATAAAATTGGGATGCTAATTATCCTAATGGGAATTGGAATAATTAGCGGGTGTGAAGATTATTTTGAATACAGCCCATATGCTGCAAACGTTAAATCACAGCATCAAGGATCTCATGAAAACAATTTACAGAATATTATAGAGGCTGATACCATTGAGCATAAGGAATATAAATTCGCTGTAATAGCCGATTCTCACTACAACTATCATGAGTTAAACGAAGCAATTATGAATATTAATGGAAGAAATGATCTAGCTTTTGTAATTGCGAACGGTGATTTGGCTGATCATGGTTATTTAAAAGAATATGAATTGTTTCACAATAATATGGACAAGCTTGTTCCTCCCTATTTAACTGTAATAGGGAATCATGATTATAAGTCAAATGGAATAGATGTTTACAAGCAAATGTTTGGTGAACCCAATAAGACCTTCACATTTAACAATAATCTTTTTATTCTCTTTGATGATGTTTTTTGGGAAAGCAACAAAACACCTGATTTTGATTGGTTAGAAGACCAACTAAAAACTTCAAGTATATATGAACATGTTTTTGTCGTATGCCATATTCCTCCTTATGGGGAGCAGTTTACAGAGCAATTTGAAGAAAAATACAAAAACTTAATGCTACAGTATTCTGTTGATTTGTCTATACACGGGCACGTTCATCGTTATATATACGGCGACTATTATGGCGACGGAATGAACTACTTGTCAGTTGAATCAATAATGGATAAAGAATACGGTATAATTACTGTAAATGAGAATGGTGTTTTTGTTGAGTCGATAAAATATTAAAGAATGGGTTATATTAAGAAAATAATGTTTTCGTGTGTTCTTGTCTTTCTTTCGGGACTGATATGTGCACAAGATTATGTTATTTTTGACGAGGAAGTAAAAGGCAAATGGTATAAACCGGATTTTTTTAAATTACAGTTCGCAGGCAATATTGGATTAGCATCTATTGGACTCGGATACGAATGGTGGAATGAAAAGGCTCAGTCAGTATTATTATACGGTTTTGTTCCGGATCATAAAGGCGAAGCAGAGATTCATACCTTCACTATAAAAAATACATTTAGGCTTTATAAATTTAATTTATATGATAAATTTAATTTATGTCCTACAGCCGGATTTTCGGTTAGTTTTGAGCACGGTGAAAATTCATATATGAGAGTTCCGGACAAATATCCTGACGGCTACTATAGTCCCAATAGTTTTTATGCTTGTTTAAATTTAGGAGTCAAATCCAAAGTTGATTTTAAAGAAGAAAGAAAATTTTCCGGATTAGGAGTATTCTTTGAAGTAAACACATTGGCGGATTATGTTTATTATAACATTAAAGCCCAAGAAGATTGGGACGATGATATATTATCCTTTGCATTAGGAATGAATGTTTTTTTCTAGGCCGTAAGGCCCTATTCTTTTCAAAGCAGTTTAAAGTGGTTAAGAGTGCCTGTGGTGGGCACTCTTTTTCTATATCTCGGAGGTAGTATATAAAAATCGCTTTATACTTCTCTTCGGTGTTTTTTCAAATTCTACAGGATGAATTTTAATTTTCGATATCTGCATATATTTAGCAAGGTGTAGATTTGCTTCCTTCCTATTTTCTTCCATTATTTCATTCAATCTTTTTTCATTGATTTTTTCAAGATCAACAGCTTCTAAGTCTGGATATATCAAGGCAATCAATTTATTATTTTTATCAATAACAACTGATTCCTGTATATATGGCATATTGTTTAATCTTGCTTCAATTTCTTCGGGATATATATTTTCTCCGGATGGCCCCAGCAGCATGCTTTTATTTCGTCCTTTAATAAATATGTAATTTTCTTCATCAATAATTCCTAAATCTCCAGTGTGTAACCAACCATCTTTATCAATAGTTTGTTCGGTTGCTTCTACATTTTTGTAATAGCCATACATCACATTTTCACCACGAACCATAATTTCACCAATTTCATTCAAAGGATCTTTCGAATCTATTTTTATTTCGAGAGTGTCGACCAATTTCCCGGCAGAACCTAATTTGGCTTTATCCCAGTTAGCATAACTAATTAATGGCCCACATTCTGTCATACCATATCCTATTGTAAAATTGAAGCCAATTTTTTTTAAGAACAATTCGACATCTTTATTTAATGCAGCTCCTCCGATAATCACCTCCTTAAAGTTTCCTCCGAAAACATCCGTAAGTTTCTTTTTAACTTTAGCATAAATGGCTTTATCTATAAACGGAACGCTCAATAGGAATTTCATGCTTGATTTATCGAGTAATGGTAAAATTTGTTTTTTGTAAATTTTTTCAAGAATCAAAGGAACACTAATTACAATAGTTGGCTTTACTTCTTGAAATGCCTGAATAATAATTTTAGGAGAAGGAGTTCGGGTTAAAAAATGTATGTGACAACCAATTGTGAAAGGCCATAAGAATTCAAAAGCACAACCAAAAGTGTGAGCCAACGGAAGAAAGGAAACGACATTATCTCCAGGATCTAATGGTAAGTTTTTTCTTGCATATCGAATATTAGCAGCAAGACTATTTAATGGCAACACTACACCTTTCGAAAAACCTGTTGTTCCTGAAGTATAATTCAACACACCTACTTCTTCGTTGGAAACTTCATCGAAACTTAGTTTCTCGGCAGTTATTCCTCCAGGGTATAAATCTTCGTAATACTCATGTAATTTATTGTATACTGTTGTAATTTTTTCTTTATTACCTTCAATGAGTATGGTAAAATCAGTTAACGAAAAAATGGCTCTTAGATTAGGCATGCTTTTTTCATCGAGGTTCTCCCAGATTTGAGCACCAGCGAATAAAACAATCGAATCGGAATGGTTTACTATATGATGAACATCGTCCGGATGAAAGTCCGGAAGTATAGGAACAACGGTGGCTCCATATGAAATTATTGCCAGATAGGTTACAGCCCAGTTAGCAGAGTTCTTACCAATTAAAGCAATTTTATCACCCTTTTTAACCTCACATTCTTCGAACATAATGTGAATTTTAGCAACTTTTCTTGCTACATCACTATACTTAAGACTTTCTCCCTGATAATCAGTTAAAGCAGGCAGATTCCAGTTCTCTTTCAAACTGTTTTCGATATATTTTATAAAATTTTCTGGTATCATATTTTGAGGTTTTAAATGGAAACCAACCAGTAAACTTAAAAAATATATAGCTATAATCAAATAGATTGATTAGTAGATTTAGCAGGCAAACAAAATATGCGCTCGATCTGTTATTATCATGTTAGCATTAAAAAGTATAGTAATTATAGGACGAACGTAAATATTATTTTTAATGTTG
>PKTC01000278.1 GCA_002869305.1 Marinilabiliales bacterium | reverse complement strand
TTAACTCAGATGAACTTAGAATTAAAAAGATTAAAATTAAAAACTTATGCATACTAAAATAATTAAACCATAATCTAATAAGTAATAACCTTTGTTGCGCTAACTTATTACACTAAAATCAATCTTTTTGTTTGATATTTTCTTAAGTTGCTTGTTAAGCAGGTAATTTTCCTCTTTCTCCAAAATTGGATCAGTATCCAGAATTTCTTCTGCGATATCCCGAACATACTGTATTAATTGTCCATCCTGTCCAAGGTTTGCAATTTTTAAATCGAAGGCTAATCCACTTTGTTGTGTTCCTTCCATATCTCCAGGTCCACGCAATTTTAAGTCAGCTTCAGCAATTTCAAAACCATCATTTGTTTTGGTCATGATATCAATTCTTTTTCTCGCTTCGTGTGATAATTTGTAACTGGTCATTAAAACGCAATATGATTGATCAGCTCCACGCCCTACTCTGCCTCTTAGTTGATGTAACTGAGATAAACCAAAACGCTCTGCACTCTCAATAACCATTACAGAAGCATTGGGTACATTAACACCTACTTCAATAACTGTTGTTGCCACCATTATGTGAGTTGTACCCTTAACAAACAAATTCATGGCAGCATCTTTTTCTTCCGATTTCATCTGACCATGTACAACGCTCACTGAATATTTTGGAGGAGGAAAAGCTCTGGAAATACTTTCATAGCCATCTTCCAAATCTTTGTAATCCATTTTTTCTGATTCTTTTATTAATGGATATACAATATATATTTGTCTACCTTGCTCAATTTGCTGTTTTATAAAGCCAAACATTCTTAAACGCTTCGAGTCATATAAATGAATCGTTTGTATGGGTTTTCTGCCAGGAGGCAGTTCATCTATGACTGAAACATCTAAATCTCCGTATATGGTCATTGCTAAAGTTCTTGGAATTGGAGTGGCAGTCATTACCAAAATATGAGGTGGCTGAATATTCTTTTTCCAAAGTTTTGCACGTTGTGCTACTCCAAAGCGATGTTGTTCATCAATCACCACCAATCCCAGATTCTTAAATTGAACAGTGTCTTCAATTAAGGCATGTGTGCCAATTAATATGTGCAAATCACCACTGATTAGATTAGCATGAATATCCTGCCTTGATTTCTTCTTTGTTGATCCCGTTAATAATTCAACAGTAATTGGTAAACCATCTAAAAACTCTTTCAAAGTAACAAAATGCTGATTAGCCAATATTTCCGTTGGAGCCATAATACAAGCCTGAAATCCATTATCTAAAGCAATTAACATGCTCATTAAGGCAACTAAAGTTTTACCACTTCCAACATCTCCTTGTAATAATCTATTCATTTGCTTTCCTGAACCGATATCCTTTCGAATTTCCTTTAAAACCTTTTTCTGAGCATTGGTTAATTCAAAAGGTAGATTCTTTTCATAAAATGAATTTAGTTTATTACCAACTTTTGAGAAAATAAATCCTTTAGATTTGTGAATTCGATAAGATCTTTTTTGCAGAATGTTCAATTGAATGTAAAACAGTTCATCAAACTTTAATCGATATATTGCTTTCTTTAAAAGGTCTGGAGATTGAGGAAAATGAATATTAAACAGTGAATCTTTCAAGGAAAGTAGTTTATATTTCTGGATCAAATAATCTGGCAAAGTTTCATTTATCTTTCCTTTTAAAACAATTAATAAGTTATTAACTAGTTTCGATACTGCTTTGGAATGCAAAAAACTTTTTTTAAGCTTTTCGGTAGTATTATAGTGAGCTTGAAGTTTAGCACTAATACTATTCTGAGTCTTAAGAGCATTTTCAACTTCGGGATGAATAATATTATATTTTACGCTAAAATATCCCGGTCTTCCAAAAACGATGTATTCTGTATTTAATAATAAACTTTTTTGAATATAACTTAAACCTTTAAACCACAATAATTCAATAGTTCCTGTTCCATCAGAAAAAAAAGCAACTAAGCGCTTTTTGTTGCCACCTCCAAGCATTTCGAATCCAGTAATTTTTCCTTTTATTTGAATGAAAGGTAAATTTGGTGAAAGCTCTTTAATCATATAAAACTTGGATCGATCTATATATTTATAAGGGAAATAATAGAGTAAATCCTCGAAAGTATAGATTCCTAATTCCTTATTCAGGAGTTCTGCTCGCTTGGGTCCAACGCCCGTTAAAAATTTTATTTCTTGATTTAAGTAATCAGGCATAAATACACAAAATCAAAATTCATTAGACTATTTTTGTTACACAATAATACATTTTTTTTGACAATCCATGATATGAATCAGCGATTAAGATTTGCATTAAAGTTTCTTAATTATTGGCTTTTTTCCAGACATAAAAAAGGGCATGGAATACACTCTCCATTTGTCTTTAACCTGGTTCTTAATGTTTTTAATAACAAAACTCCTCATGTAGATTTAGATAAAGCATTTAAGGTATATAACTACTATAAAAGCTCAAAAGAATTACTGCATTTGAATGAGATTGGCGCAGGAAGCAGTTATAAGAAGACTAAAGAACAAACTGTTGGGAATATTATACGACAATCGTCTGTTAATAAAAAATATGGTCGATTGTTATATAACCTTGCGAAATATTTCAAATCTGATTTTATTCTTGAAATTGGCACCTCAGTAGGCGTCGGTACGACGTTCATAGCACAAGCTAGTCCAACTGCAAAGTTTACAACTTTAGAAGGGCTTTCAGGAAAAATTAAAGTTGCAAAAGAAATGTCATCAAAATTGGGTCACAAAACTTCATTTATTGAAGGAAACTTTGATGTAACCTTAGAGTCTGTTTTAAATGGTTATCAGAAATTGGATTTTGTCTTTTTTGATGGAAATCACACAAAAGAAAGTACATTGAAATATTTTGAGCTTTGCGCACTAAAATCTCATAATGAATCCATATTTATTTTTGATGATATTCATTGGTCAAAAGAAATGGAAGAAGCCTGGGAAGAAATAAAAGATCATAAGAATGTAAGTGTTTCTGTTGATATATTTCGAATGGGTTTAATCTTTTTTAAGAAAGAATTGTCAAAGGAACACTATGTTATAAAGTTTTAGACTAATTTTTCAATTATACTTTTAAATTTAGTTAAATTCGTATTATCAATTGAGACAAGCAATTTACAATGAATAAAATAATAGAAATCAACGATCTAATAAAAAATTATTATGTTGGAACAGAAACTATTCGTGCCTTGCGATCAGTATCACTTTCAATCAATAAAAATGAGTATGTTGCTATTATGGGACCATCAGGCTCTGGTAAATCCACGTTAATGAATATTTTAGGTTGTTTAGATACGCCTACCGGAGGTGATTATATCCTGAATAATACCAATGTAAGTCAGTTAGAAGATGACCAGTTGGCGGAGATAAGAAATAAAGAAATTGGATTCGTTTTCCAAACATTTAATCTATTACCCAGATATTCGGCACTAGAAAATGTCTCATTACCGCTGATTTATGCAGGAGCTACGAAAGAAAATCGTTTGGCAAAAGCCGAAGATGTATTGGTAAGTGTTGGACTTGAAGATAGAATGGCTCATAAACCGAACGAGCTTTCTGGCGGACAAAGACAAAGAGTTGCTGTTGCCCGTGCTATGGTAAATTCTCCATCTATAATTTTAGCTGATGAACCTACAGGTAATCTGGATTCTAAAACCTCTATGGATATCTTAAATCTGTTTAATGAAATTCATAAAAGAGGGAACACAATTATACTTGTTACGCACGAAGAAGATATTGCCAGACATGCACATAGAATAATTCGACTTAAAGATGGAATGATTGAATCGGATGAAATAAATGAGCATATTGCAACTTTTAATTAATTTTTTTCGCAAAATCCTAAACAAAATAATTTATTGTTCGTTCTGATAAGTATGGATAAAGAATGGAAAATATATACCAAAACAGGTGATAAGGGAGAAACATCACTGATTGGTGGAACAAGAGTTCCAAAATATCACGAAAGGGTTGAAGCATATGGGACCGTTGATGAGCTCATTTCATATATTGGATTAATCAGAGATCAAGAAATTAATGAAAAAATAAAATCCACTTTGGTTGAGATACAGGATAGATTAATGACTTGTGCATCAATCTTAGCGACTGACTGTGATGATTGCAAGGTAAAGATTCCTGAAATCTATCCGAGTGATGTGGAGATTTTGGAAAAAGAAATTGATAAAATGAATGAAGGGTTACCGCCGTTAACCTCATTCATTTTACCTGGAGGACATCCAACTGTTTCATATTGCCATATCGCACGTAATGTTTGCAGAAGATCAGAAAGACTTTCAATAAAAGTACAGAGTCAATATAAAAATAGTGAAAAAGTTATTCAATATTTAAACAGGTTGTCGGATTACCTATTTGTACTATCACGTAAGCTTTCCATGGATCTTAATGCTAAAGAAATACCATGGACACCGAGAGTTTAACCTTAAAAAGTTTTGTTTCTCGATTTTATTTTTATATTTGCAAAATTTTAAGGGTATAATTAAAACTAATTATAAATGTATTGGACACTAGAATTAGCATCAAAATTAGAAGATGCACCATGGCCAGCAAGTAAAGAAGAACTTATTGATTATGCAATACGATCGGGCGCACCTTTAGAAGTTATTGAAAATCTTCAGGAAATTGAAGATGAAGGGGAAATTTATGAAAGTATTGAGGACATTTGGCCAGATTATCCTAGTAAGGACGATTTCTTTTTTAATGAAGATGAATACTAGAAAAACAAACGGGACTTTAAAAGTCCCGTTTGTTTTGTTTTATTGCCATACGAATATTGCATCTTTTGATTTTGGCCTTAAATGATCCAGCCACTGAAAATCCTTTAATTTAGTTTCTTTAAATTCCTCCAATGGGAAAAGGGTTCCGGTTGGTTGTTTTATCATATTAATCCTATTTACCTGTCCATTCTTCATATGGATAATAATATCACTACTTTCAGCAAAATTTACTCCAACAATTTCATTTGTCTTTTC
>PKTC01000145.1 GCA_002869305.1 Marinilabiliales bacterium | reverse complement strand
GTTAATAATAAGGTTGGAATTTTAATAGATAGCGAAGAAAATATAAAGTATCTGTTATTTCCTGAATATTCTTTTAATGAATTTAAAGCTGCTCAAGTTTTTAAAATTGAGGAGAACTCATATCAGAAGGTAATTTATTTTGCCGATAACAGTATTATAAAAAGTGAAATGTCAAAGGATGAACTTAAAAGATTAAGGGAGCGGATAAAATATTTTAAAAATGATTATGTAAAAGGAGATACCATTAATAATTATTAAGTTAGCTTAAATGAAGGTACCGTGCTTATTGGAAAGATACTTAACTATACTCACAATAAAATAGTTTTGAGGGCAAGTTCGCTGGGAGAAGTATCTTTTGAAACAGATAGAATATTACAAATAAAAAGCTTTGTTAATGCTGAACTAAAAGAAAACCTGTTGGGTAAAAATCCACATTATTCAAGATACTTTTATGCACCATCGGCGATACCTTTGGAAAAAGGCGATGGTTATTTTCAGGATATATATTTAATTTTTGTTTCTGCTAACTATGCAGTCTCAAATTCTACAACACTTGGTGCTGGATTTTCCATTCTTCCGGGAGTTGATTTAGGCGAACAGGTTTTCTTTGTCAATGCAAAATTTGCATTTCCGTTGAGTGATAAGTTTTATTTGTGTGGTGGAGGTTTATATTTTGGAATTGGAGAGATCGGAGGTAGCATTGGAATTGGTTATGGCGTGGCAACATATGGTGGATTTGACCACAATGTTACACTAGGTATAGGCTATGGCTATACTGACAATGAATTAATGGAAACTCCAGTCTTTACCTTATGTGGAATGACACGAATCTCAAAAAGAATATCATTAATGACAGAGAACTGGTTTATAACTATTTCTTATGATGAAGAAATTCCTCCTGAATACACTGCTACCAGAACCGTGCGCGAATTCCAATGTTTAATTTCTTATGGTTTGCGATTTTTTGGCGAAAAATTAAGCGTTGATTTAGCGTTTATGAATGTGCCAACAACAGGTGAATATTTCTTCCCGGGCTTGCCTTACATCGATTTTGTAGTTAAATTTTAGTTTTGGATTTTAGTTAAGTTATTTTTAGATAATCTTTCTTCGTATGATTGTATAAATGCTTTTAGAAATGCCTCTATATTCTTAAAATCGGTATTCTTTATCTGATTATTATTTAATAAGCTGTCTTTTTTAAGATCGAATACAGCTAGTACATTATTTCCATCAAATTGAAGTAAAGTATCCTTTTTAATAAGTTGATATATTCCATTAATATAATTAACTGAAAAATGATTCCTTTCTTCTGACAACAAACTATTGCCAAAACATACAATAGTATCTTGTATACCAAGATAATCTAGTATGGTTGGATAAATATCACTCTGTTGTGCAATAATATCTGATGTACCAATCAAAGATGAGTCTGTTGGGTGATAAAAAATGATGGGTACTGCATAATTTCCAAGCTTACTTTTATAATAAGGGCTTTCAGCTTGTGCTGTATGATCTGCGGTAATTATAAATAAAGTATTATAATACCAGTCCGTTTTTTTAGCTGTATCAAAGAATTGTTTTAATGAAAAATCGGTATATCCAATACTTTCATGAATCTTTAAATTACCCTTCGGAAATTTGTTTTTATATTTCGCAGGCACTTCATAAGGATGATGCGATGTTAAGGTAAAAACTGAACTAAAGAAAGGTTCGTTAAATTCTGAAATCGTATTGCAGAAATATTGAAGGTATTCTTCATCATAGATTCCCCAGTTTCCATCATAATCTTCTCTTTTGGGATATTCATTTAATCCATAGTATTTCTCAAATCCTGCAACTTTTGCAAAAGTATCAAAACCCATGGTACCATTTTTTCCACCATGAAAGAACGATGTATTATAGTGATAATTTTTTAGGGCTGTTGCAACGGAATTAATTTTATTGGGTCCGAATGTTGAAGTTATATAGCTTTCATCAGTAAGAGCAGGTAAACTAGCCATTATGGATGGTAAGGCCTCTATGGATCGCTTTCCATTTGCAAACGCATTGTTAAAAACCAAACTCTTATCTATTAATGAATCTAAAAATGGAGTATACCCATAACCGTTATGGTAGTAGCCAATATATTCTTTTGAAAAGCTTTCAAGTATTATTACCACCACATTTGAATTTCTCTTTTCTTGATTGGTAGAAGTATATAATGGCGAATATATAGAGTCTAAAGTTGATGCATCAAAATAATGGACAGGAGTAAATGCTTTTGCTCCAATGGTTTTCATAATCGTGAAAGGAGTGTTTAATACCAGCGGAATGTTTTTTGCTGAAGTATAATCGGCAGCATGTATTACTCTAAGTGGTTTTAACTGAAAACCTCCACGCCCAAATACTAGTCCTATTCCCATTAATATTATAAAAACGATTACCTGTGACATGAGTTCTTTTATCCTAAAAGTATCACGTGAAATTTTTCTAAGATTCACTTTAGGGTAAAATTTGTACATGCCAAAGCACATGGATATCCAAATCAAGATTAAGTACCAGTAATCCTTTAAAAACTCAGGGAGTAAAGTAATAAAGTCTTCACCTAACCACACCGATGAAAAGAAATCATAAGTTAGTCTTTTATGCTCAAAATCAAAGAATTTAGTATCTGTATAGTTCGTTGCAAGTAATAGGGCATTCACAATAAAGAAAAAAACAAATAATATTTTTTGATAGTATTTACTGTTTTTAAAATTTCCAGGAATAAGGCTAAGTAGAATAAATACTATATTAAAATAAAATAAGGCGGATAAATCAAATCTTATCCCTGCCAGATGTATTTTAAGGAATGCAGGGAAACCAATGCCTTCAAAATAGCTTATGTTAAATAAAAAGAATAGGAATCTTGAAATACTAAATAATAGAATAAGAATAAAGAATCGATAAAAAAACAGTTTAATGTGATAAAGATAATTTTTCATGAATGATTTAATCAATTTGGACACTTTTATTCCAAGATGACAAAAATATATACTACTTAAGCCAAATCCAAATGTATGACAATTGTCATGAAAGCGCAATTCGAAGAATAATAAGCCATAAAAAATTGATTAACAGCATTCTATTTTTTAACTTGTGTGCTTGTTCGAAAAATATCCTAATTTTTATTTTGTATGTTAAAAAACAATATTTTATAGCATATATTTTAGATATAAAATAATTAGTCTGTTATAGTGATTATAGATACTTTTGCACAAAAATTATAAAAAAATAATTATATGAAACCTTCACATATAGAACATATCGGTATAGCTGTAAAAAACCTTGAAGAGTCAATAAAGTACTATCAAGAAGTCTTAGGCCTTGAGTGTTATAACATCGAAGAGGTTAAAGATCAAAAAGTTAAAACTGCCTTTTTTAAGGTGGGAGAAGTTAAGATCGAGTTATTAGAATCAACAGATCCTGAGGGACCCATTGGAAAATATATTGAGAAAAAAGGCGAAGGAATACACCATATTGCTTTTGCAGTTGACAACCTTGAAGATAAGTTAAAACATGCAGAAGATAAGGGTGTAAGATCAATTGATACAGCGCCAAGAAAAGGAGCAGAAGGATTAAATATAGCTTTCTTACATCCGAAATCAACATTTGGGGTGCTTACAGAACTTTGTGAAAATAAAAACAAATAAAGATTGCAAATATAATTTCTAACTTACGAAATGAGCAAACAAGATAAAATTAAGCAATTAATTGACTTAAGAGCTGAAGCCAAACTAGGTGGAGGCGAGAAAAAAATTGAATCGCAACATAGAAAAGGCAAAATGACTGCCCGCGAACGTATCGAAATTCTTTTAGACGAAGGAAGTTTTGAAGAATACGATATGTTTGTTACTCACCGTTGTACGAATTTTGGTATGGACAAAAAGAAAGTACTTGGTGATGGTGTTGTAACCGGAACTGGAACTATCGATGGTAGAGTTGTTTTCGTTTATGCGCAGGACTTTACTGTTTTTTGTGGGTCACTATCAGAACCTTTTGCAAAGAAAATTTGCAAGGTTATGGATATGGCTATGAAAGTAGGTGCTCCTATTATTGGTATCAATGATAGTGGTGGAGCTCGAATTCAGGAAGGTGTTACGAGTTTGGCTGGTTATGCCGATATATTCCAACGTAATATCATGGCTTCGGGAGTAATTCCACAAATCTCAGCCATTTTCGGCCCTTGTGCTGGAGGAGCTGTTTATTCTCCTGCATTAACCGATTTTATTATGATGACTGAGAATACCAGTTATATGTTTGTTACAGGTCCAAAAGTCGTAAAAACAGTAACCGGTGAAGAAATTACTACAGAAGATTTAGGTGGTGCAAATGTGCATTCAACAAAATCTGGAGTTTCCCATTTCATGCTGGAAGATGAAGAAGAAGGATTATTATTAATCAGAAAGCTTTTAAGTTATCTTCCACAAAATAACTTGGAAGAAGCACCTTCAGTTGAATGCAACGACCCAATCGATCGTCTAGATGATGCATTAAATGCAATCATTCCTGAAAATCCAAATCAACCATATGACATTAAAGATATTATTTACTCTATGGTTGATTATAATGAGTTTTTAGAAGTGCATAGAAACTATGCAAAAAACATTGTAGTTGGGTTTGCAAAATTTGACGGTATTCCTGTGGGAATTGTTGCAAATCAGCCTAATTTCTTAGCAGGTGTTTTAGATATAGATGCTTCTAGAAAAGCGGCACGTTTTGTGCGTTTTTGCGATGCATTTAATATTTCTATTTTAACTTTAGTTGATGTACCGGGATTCTTACCAGGTAGTAGTCAGGAATATGGTGGTATTATTACCCATGGTGCTAAATTGATGTTTGCTTACGGTGAAGCTACAGTACCAAAAGTTACTGTTACGCTTAGAAAATCTTATGGAGGAGCTCATGATGTGATGAGTTCTAAACAATTGCGAGGTGATATCAATTACGCATGGCCATCAGCAGAGATTGCTGTAATGGGCTCGCAGGGAGCCGTAGAGGTTCTTTATGGTCGT
>PKTC01000540.1 GCA_002869305.1 Marinilabiliales bacterium | reverse complement strand
TAAGAAAAACCGTATCATTTTGAATGATTGGCTTTTTAATGTAATTTTGCAATCCGCAAATAGAATGAATATTTAACAAATTATAAATAGTAGATTATGGAAATTGAAGGAACAATGGTTGATAGCTTACCATACAAGGTTAAGGATTTAAGTTTAGCGGAATATGGGAGAAAGGAAATTGAAATAGCAGAAAAGGAAATGCCTGGTTTAATGTCACTTCGTGAGAAATATGGCAAAGAAAAACCTTTAAAAGGAGCTAGAATAACTGGATCACTGCATATGACAATTCAAACTGCTGTTTTAATCGAGACATTGGTTGAATTGGGAGCTGATGTGCGTTGGGCTAGTTGTAATATATTCTCAACACAGGATCATGCAGCGGCAGCCATTGCCGAAGCAGGAATTCCTGTATTTGCATGGAAAGGCGAAACTTTAGAAGAATACTGGTGGTGTACAAACCAGGCTTTAACATTTCCAGAGGGAAAAGGTCCAAATTTAATTGTAGATGATGGTGGTGATGCTTCCATGATGATACATTTAGGTTATAAGGCTGAAAATGATGCAACATTTTTAGATGACATGCCTTCCGCAATTGATGAGCAAGAACTATACAAGAGCTTACAGAAAACATTAGCACAAGATAATCAGAAGTGGCATAATCAGGTGAAAGAACTAAAAGGTGTATCGGAAGAAACTACAACCGGAGTTCATAGATTATATCAAATGATGGAACGTGGTGAATTGTTATTCCCTGCTATTAATGTTAACGACTCTGTAACAAAATCTAAATTCGATAATCTTTATGGATGTCGTGAATCATTAGCTGATGGTATTAAGCGAGCTACTGATGTGATGTTAGCAGGTAAAGTGGTTGTTGTTTGTGGTTATGGTGATGTTGGAAAAGGATCCGCTAAATCAATGCGCTCTTACGGTGCACGAGTTGTAGTTACTGAGATTGATCCAATTTGTGCATTACAGGCAGCAATGGAAGGCTTTGAAGTAAAAACTGTTGAGGAAGCTTTGGATGAAGGTAATATTTTTGTTACAACTACCGGTAATAAGGATGTCATCACTGCAGAACATATGTCTAAAATGAAAGACCAGGCTATTGTTTGTAACATTGGTCATTTCGATAATGAAATACAAGTTGATAAATTAGAGAATTATCCTGGAATCCAAAAAATAAATATTAAACCTCAGGTTGATAAATATGTATTCTCTGATGGACATGCTATATTCTTATTAGCAGAAGGTCGTTTGGTTAATTTGGGTTGTGCAACAGGTCATCCATCATTTGTAATGAGTAATTCATTTACAAATCAAACACTTGCGCAGATCGAATTATGGAGAAACAATTACGAAACAGATGTTTACAGATTGCCAAAACATCTTGACGAAGAGGTTGCTCGATTGCATCTTGAACAAATTGGTGTTAAGTTAACCAAACTAACACCAGAGCAGTCAAAATATTTGGGAATACCAGCAGAAGGTCCATATAAACCTGATCATTACAGATACTAGAATTTAATTATAAAAAAAAACCTGTCAATTTTTATTGGCAGGTTTTTACTTTTTAGCTAACTAATCCTAGTTAACGACTCTAACAGTATTTATTCCATCAAAGTAACACTTATATTGTTTCAAGGCATAACTCGAAGGGCCTTGATAAACTGATCCTGCAATGTCTGCAGTGCCAGCCATCCAATATCTTGATTTACAGCATGTACATTCAAAAAAGCTGTTGTTTTCCGAATATATTTCTAATTTACATGTCCTTGAAGCTTCATAAGTACAAGCTCGGTCGAAAGCCATGAATTCGTTTTGATCAGCCCTGAAAATAATTAAACCTCCTACTCCGTGTTCGTCAACTTCAACATAATTTCCAACTAAAACATTACCTAACTGTGTATCTAGGGAAAGATTTGCATATACATTAACATTGGGGAACGGTATTTCATTATCATCGCAACGAACAAAAAGTATAATAAATAAAAGTGGTATTAAAAAAAATCTTAAATTTGATTTTGAAATTAGTGTTCTCATATACAGAAATATTTATATCACAAAAGTAAGCAAATGCTTTACAAATTAAAGCATACGTTCTTTATATTTTTAAGCCTGGTAGTAATTTGGGGATGTCAGTCAAAAAGACAAATGACTTCCATGGAAAAGTCGGAACAGTATAAGGAAAGACTAAACCGAAAAAAGAAAAAAGATTATAATGCAAGCAGAAAAAGAGCTAAGGAAAAGCATTATAACAAACAATCTGCGGGCACCAAAGAAAGATGGGATTTAAACAAGAAAAAGTCTGAAGATTGGAACAAAGAAGAATTTCATAAAAAATCTTGGAATTATCGTATTAGAAAGTTTTTTGAAAGATTTCAAAGAGAGCCCAAACCCGATGATGGTTTATTCTCGAAAAAACAAATACGGCGAAGTAAAGGAAATATTTTTCAACGTTTATTTAAAAAGAAGAATAAGAAAAAAAGGAAAAAATAATTATGGAAGATTTATTTGATAATCTCATATACATTATAATTGTTTTAGTAGGCTTTATTATTTCTGCCTTAGGTAAGAAAAAGAAAAAAGCTGTACAACAAGGAGTGACAAGTAAGTCACAAACTTCTGCCCAACCAAAAGAAAGGCCTTTTTTATCAAACCTGGAAAAGTTACTTAATGAAGAATTAGGTCTAGCTAAAGAAAAGTATGAAAATACTTATGAAGAAGAAATGCAAGAGGAAGAGCCGGAATCAATATTGGATAGTCCTATTAGTAAACTAGATACCACAACAGATAAAATTGATTCGGTACCAGAAGAAATGATAACAGGGAAAGGGAAGGTGCCGTATAGTATTGAGTATGATGACAATAGTAAAATATTTAAAGATACGATTAAGGATGAGGCCATAACCGAAGAAGAAAAAAGCGAGACACAGAGAGATTTTGATTTGGAAGATGCAATTATTTATTCCGAAATCATAAACCGAAAAGAGTATTGAATATTTTTAATTAATTTACAGACAGTTAAGTAGATTTCAAGCTAGAAATATTGTGTGGTTATAAATTTTTTATTTAAATTTGTATGCACAAGAAGAGTTCCGAAATTTTGGGATTCTTCTTTATTTATTGAACATGTTAAAAGAATAAAATTAAATTTTAAGATAATGACAAAAGTTTCTTACGTTACAGAACAAGGTTTGGAAAGATTAAAGAAGGAGTTAGAACAACTAGAGACTATTGAGAGACCAAAAATTTCCCAACAGATTGCAGAAGCTCGTGATAAAGGTGATTTATCTGAGAATGCAGAGTACGATGCTGCAAAAGAAGCACAAGGAATGCTGGAAATGAAAATTAGCAAGTTAAAAGATACGATAGCAAATTCAAGAGTTCTTGACCAATCAAAATTGGACACAAAAACGGTGCAAATTTTAAATAAGGTTAAAATCAAAAATAAGAATAATGGCACTATAATGGAATATACCATTGTTTCAGATAGTGAAGCAAATTTGAAGGAAGGTAAAATGTCTATTAATACTCAAATAGCAAAAGGTTTATTAGGCAAAAAAGTGGGGGATGTTGCAGAAGTTCAGGTTCCGTCGGGTAAAATGGAATTTGAAATTGTAGAGATTTCACTTTAAATTATTAAATATGGCTTCAATATTTACAAAAATTGTTCAAGGAGAAATACCTTCGTATAAAATAGCAGAGGATGAAAACTTTTATGCTTTTTTAGATATTTTTCCATTAGCAAAGGGGCACACATTGGTTATTCCTAAAAAAGAAATTGATTATTTGTTCGATTTAGATGATGAAACTTTAAAAGGATTAACCACTTTTTCAAAACGTGTAGCTAAGGCTATTGATAAAACAATTGAATGCAAACGAGTTGGAGTTGTTGTTCTTGGTTTGGAAGTGCCTCATGCACATATTCATCTGATTCCTTTACAAACTGAAGCAGATGCATGTTTTTCAAAACCAAAATTAAAATTATCAGAGGAAGAGTTTAAAGAGATCACGGAAAAAATAAGCTCTGCTTTCAAATAAAAATATTGACTTTAGTAAAAAAAGGATCCGAAATACAATTTTTCGGGTCCTTTTTGTTTTGGAAATGGTGTTAAAGAAAGTTAAAAGATCTATGTTGTTAAAATATGCTTTCGCCAGACTCCGTTTAACTTATAGAATGAAGAGCCTGTGCACAGGCAAAATGCTTCTCGTTAAAAAAAGTTAATACAACCAACTGATATGATCAGGATTCGTATACTGTAATAAATGCCGGCCTTTTAGCGAAAGTTTGTGGGGGAGAAAATGTTAAACCTTTAAAACCCCAGTATCATGAAAACAAAAAAGTCGAAACGAGCAAATTTGGAGAATTATCGTACGATTTTCTTACAAATCGGAATCATCCTAACTCTCTCTGCTATTCTCTTTGCATTTGAATGGAAAACGAAGGCAAATTTGGAAAAATTAGAATACAACACTACCAGTTCTATTGATATTGAAGATCTTCCTCCAGTAACAAGACCAAAAGCTGAGGAGATAAGAAAAATTGAAGCACCAAGCTTTGAAATAGTTCCAGATATTAAAGAAGATGTTCCTGACTTTAATCCTGAGAAATTCATTTCTGAAATTGAAGATGATGTAATATTTGATATACCAGAAATTAGGGAGCCTGAAGAAGTTGATGAAACTGTTATTATAGCAGAATTCATGCCCACATTTCAGGGAAAAGATATTGGCAATTTCAGAAATTACATTGCCAATAATGTAAAATTTCCAGCTACGGCAGTTGATCATGGCATATCGGGAACAGTCTTTGTAGCCTTTGTGGTCGATAAAGATGGCACAATATGTAATGTGGAACTTTTAAGAAAGGTACATCCTATTATTGATCAAGCAGTTTTAAAAGTTATTGAGAATTCACCCAAATGGGAGCCTGGAATTAATAATGGCAGATATGTTAGAGTGAAATTTACAATAGCCATTAAATTCAATCTTGTCAAAAGCATCTAAAAGTTAAAGAAATTAGCCGGATTATC
>PKTC01000396.1 GCA_002869305.1 Marinilabiliales bacterium | reverse complement strand
AGATTTTCCTGCGCTAAATTCAAAGAACTCCCCTTCACCTTTATTTAGGTTTTTCTTTAAAGTAAAGCTCGATATTCATTTCTTGTATTAGATCAGTGCATTTTACAAGCCTTTTCTCAATATACGGTCGTATGTATTCGTTAGCGAATTCAGGTTTAATTTTACCTATGAAATCAACAACATTTTGGCCACGTTTTTTGCAAAAAACTTTATGCAAATTCTGATCACTGTATTCATCAATCCATTTAAGAAGCTGTTTTTCATTATCAGAAAAACTGTCTATATATCTGCTAATGTTTAAAGGAGAAACTTTTGCTTCAATATGATAAAATCCATGATTAGGTTTAATTACAACAATGTAAGGAACCATGATCAATCCAAACAAAGGATGATCTACAATACCAATCACAAATTCTTTTCGTTGCATAAAATTCAGAATCGAATTAATTAAAAATTCTATAAAAATATCAAAATGCAGTAAGCTTGATTAAGGATTAGATAGATTTTTTGAAATTAAAATGGTATTGCTCAGTTCATCAGTTGTTTATGATTTCCTATAAAAACAAATATAACTGACGAACTAAAATAATAATAGTAATTAGAATAATTTTAAATAAAATTTGTAAAACCCAGTATAATTAGGGTTTAGATAAAAAGTATTATAGGACATATTTAAGATTTTGTTATTCATAAATCTTAATTCTATATTAAGCAATTATTTTTTGAAACCATTAATTATAAACTAAGCGTTTTAAGCTATGCGTGTTAAACGAATACTACAGGAAAAAGAAACTGCTTTGCAGGATTCTGTGGATCTATCCTTAATTGATCCGCTTATTGAGAAATATAAAGGCAAAAAGGGGAACCTAATTCCAATTTTACAGGGTACTCAAAGTATTTATGGTTATATACCATCTAAAGCATTTATAAAAATATCTGAAATAACAGGTCTAAAACTTAGCGATATGTATGGTGTTGCTACGTTTTATACTCAGTTCAGGTTACATCCAGTTGGAAAACATATTATTAAAGTCTGTCACGGTACAGCATGTCATGTTCAAAATGCCACTGCTGTCTCGGAAGCCATTGAAGATGCTTTAGGAGTAAAAGATGGGGAAACCACAGAAGACCGTTTATTTACTTTAGAATCAGTCGCATGTCTTGGTTGCTGTTCATTGGCTCCTGTTATGATGATAGGTGATGATACTTTTGGAAAGCTTACAGGAAGTCAGGCAGTAAAAATTGTTAAGGAAATCAAAATTAAAGAAAGTAATTAACTCCAACAGGAACCCTAAAAATTTAATCATGGAAAAAACAAAAGTTTTAATAGGATTAGCAAGTTGTGGTATCGCTGCTGGTGCTAATAAAGTATATGATAAACTCAAAGCTTTGCAGCAGGCTGATAAACTAAATATTGAACTAAAAAAAACTGGTTGTATTGGAATGTGTTATCGCGAGCCTTTGGTAGAAATTATCGATGAAACTGGATCTTATTTATATGGTGAGGTTAACGAAGAAAAAGCAGTAGAGATATTTGATAAACATTTGAAGCAAAATGAACCAGTTAAGGATTATGTAGTAAAGAGTGACTTTATCAAAACGAAGGATGATTCATTTTGGGATGGACAGGTTAAGATTGCATTACGCAATTGTGGTGTGATTGATCCTGAAAATATAATTGAGTATGAACAGCAAGGTGGATATAAAGCATTAGCTAAAATATTAAAAGAGAAAATTAGTCAGGAAGATGTTATCCAGACGGTCCTTGATTCAGGAATACGTGGTCGTGGTGGTGGTGGATTTCCAACAGGACTGAAATGGAGATTTGCATATAAGTATAAATCAGAACAAAAGTATGTGATTTGCAATGCCGACGAAGGTGATCCTGGTGCATTTATGGATCGTTCATTGCTTGAAGGTGATCCACATGCAGTACTGGAAGGATTGGCAATTGGTGGCTATGCCATTGGTGCTAGCGAAGGTGTTATCTATTGTCGTGCTGAGTATCCTTTAGCAATAAAACGTTTAAATATTGCCATTGAACAAGCAAGATCAAAAGGTTATTTAGGTAATAATATTATGGGAGTTGAAGGCTTCAATTTTGATTTATATGTAAAAGAAGGAGCAGGTGCATTTGTTTGTGGAGAGGAAACAGCTTTAATAGCATCCATTGAAGGAGAAAGAGGTATGCCTCGCAAACGTCCACCATTTCCCGCCGAAGCAGGATTATGGGCAAAACCCACGAATAATAATAACGTTGAAACTTACGCTAATATTCCATATATATTTCTTAACGGACCTGAATCATATGCCAAATATGGAACAGAAAAAAGCAAAGGAACTAAGGTTTTTGCTTTAACTGGGAAAATCAATCATGGAGGTTCGGTTGAAGTTCCTATGGGAGTTTCAATACGCGATATCATTTTTAAATTAGGTGGTGGTATAAGCGATGGCAAAAAATTTAAAGCTGTTCAGCTAGGTGGACCATCAGGAGGATGTATTCCTGAGCATTTAGCCGATACAATTGTTGATTATGATTCGGTTACTGCTACAGGTGCTATCATGGGATCCGGAGGTATGGTTGTAATGGACGAGACAACCTGTATGGTTGATATAGCAAGATTTTTCCTTGACTTTACCGTAAAAGAGTCTTGTGGTAAGTGTACTTTCTGTCGTATGGGGACCAAACGAATGTTAGAAATTCTGGAGAGAATTACAGAAGGTGATGGAAAAGACGGAGACATTGAAAAGTTACAAGAGTTAGCATATCAAATTAAAGATAGCTCGCTTTGTGGTTTGGGACAAACCGCACCAAATCCGGTTTTGACTACAATAAAGTACTTCAGACACGAATATGAAGCACACATAACGGATAAAAAATGTCCTGCAAAGAATTGTAAAAAATTACTTACATATACAGTGGATCCTGAAAAATGTACTGGTTGTACAGTTTGTGCTAAAAACTGTCCTACCAACGCAATTGATGGAGACAGAAAAGAAATACATAACATTCGTCAGGATGCTTGTATTCAATGCGGTATGTGTTATAGTAAGTGTAAGTTTGATGCTATTTTGTTATCATAAATCAAACTAAACTGATAATTAAATTCATTCATTAAATTAAAAAAAAATGAGCAATCAACTAAATATAATTCTTAACGGAAAAAATATAAAAGGAAATCCAGGAGAAACAATTCTTCAGTTAGCAAAAAGAAATGGGATTGAAATACCAACCTTATGCAACGATCCTAGGTTAAAACCATTTTCCTCATGTTTCGTGTGTGTTGTTGAGGTGGATGGAATGAAAGGAATGCAACCTTCATGTTCTACAAAGATTAACGAAGGGATGAAGATAGAAACAGAAAACGAGAAAGTAAAAATAGCTCGCAAAACAGCATTAGATTTAATGGTTAGTAATCATTATGCCGATTGTGAAGCACCATGTAAGCAAACCTGCCCAGCAGGAGTTGACGTGCAAGGATATATATCTCTTATTGAGAAAGGACTATATAGCGAAGCAACAGCTTTAATAAAAGAAACTAATCCGCTTCCTGCAATTTGTGGTCGCGTTTGTGTTCGACCATGCGAAGTTGCTTGTCGACGAAATCATTTAGATGAGGGTACTGCAGTTGGCATCGATTATATGAAACGTTTTGCTGCAGACATGGATTTATTTTCTGAGAATAGATACATTCCTGAAGTAGCTGAATCAACAGGTAAAAAAGTTGCAATTATAGGTGCCGGACCAGGCGGATTATCATCTGCATACTTTTTGCAACAAAAAGGACATCAATGTGATATTTTTGAAGCAAGTCCAAACCCTGGTGGATGGTTACGATATGGAATTCCTGAGTATCGTTTACCTAATGATATTTTAGACAAAGAAGTCGCTGCGGTTACAGAATTAGGAACAAATATTCTTTACAATAAAAAGCTTGGCGAGAATCTCAGTTATAAAGAACTTAAGAAGGAGTATGATTCAGTTATTTTAACCATTGGTTCTCAACGCGGTACATTAATTGGCTGCGAAGGTGATGATGCTGAAAATGTATACTCTGGTATCGATTTTCTCAGAAATATGGAAATGACTGGACAGAAATATGACTTTGAAGGTAAGACTGTTGCAGTTGTTGGTGGCGGTAATACAGCCATGGATTGTTGTCGTACCTCCTTGCGATGTGGAGCCGAAAAGGTGTACGTAATTTACCGTCGTACAGAAAAGGAAATGCCTGCAAACCCAATCGAAATACACGAATCGAAGGTTGAAGGTGTTGAGTATATGTTTTTAACAAATCCATCAAAAGTAAACAAAGATAAAGATGGTAAATTAAAATCGATGACTTGCCTCAAAATGGAATTGGGTGAGCCCGACGCTTCTGGTCGACGCAGACCTGTCCCAATTGAGGGTTCCGAATTTGATATTGAGCTTGATTATGCTTTAGCCGCAATTGGTCAAAAAACAGAAGTAAACTTCTTAGAAGATATTAATGAACATTCAGATAATGGTAAGTTAGAAGTAAATCGTTGGGGTGATATTGATGCTGATAAGAGTACTTTGCAAACAGGTGTAAAATCAATATTCGCAGCGGGTGATGGAGTGACCGGACCTGCAACCATTATTGAAGCAGTAGCGCAGGCTAAAACTGCTAGTCGTAGTTGTCATCAGTACTTGATGGGGTTAACTTTAGAACCAGAACCAAAGGAATTTATTAGTCGCAGAGACACTTTCAAAGAATTGACAACGAGCGATTTCTTGGGTAGATATCAAAAACAGATTCGTGAAGAGATGCCTGTTCTAGAGGCAGATGACCGTGTTAACTTTAAAGAAGTTGAATTAGGTTATTCAGATGAGAAAGTTGCAAAACATGAAGCGGAAAGATGTTTAGAATGTGGATGTACAGAGTTTCATACCTGCGATTTAAAGAAATATGCCACACAATACGATGCAGACCAAAAGCATTTCGAAGGTGATTATCACGCATATGAGCTTGACTTTTCACATCCTTTTATTGAAATAGATAATAACAAATGTATACTTT
>PKTC01000393.1 GCA_002869305.1 Marinilabiliales bacterium | reverse complement strand
GAGCAGAATCTTACTATGCTGCAAGAGGTTTTAGGGGAGTATTAAGAATTTAATGAACCAGCCAAATTTGCTTAAAACATGAATAAATAAAATTAAATTTATACCATAAATTACATACCATGATAGTAGATTTAACACATACACTTAAAAATAATATGACTTTTTACCCAGGATCCGGGGAACCTGTCTTTAATAATATAAGATCCATTGAAACAGATGGCTACAATCAGATTGAACTAAAAATAAATACCCATACTGGTACTCATATTGATGCTCCGGTGCATATAGTACCATGTACAAAATCATTGGATGAGTTTGATCTTGATAAATTTATTGGACCTGCATGTGTAATAGACTGTTCCCAAGTAAAAGAAATTAGTGTAGACCTTTTAAAAGAGAATGAATCTCGGATTAAAAATGTTGATTTTATATTATTTTATGCAGGTATGCAAGAAAACTGGAACTCCGACCAATATTTTAATGAATATCCTACATTAACCGAAGAAGCTGCAAAATGGTTAACTGACTTTAATTTAAAAGCAGTAGGCTTCGATTACATATCTGTCGATAAGATGGATGACTTTTCTTTAATAAATCATAATATCCTTCTTAAAAATGAGATCTTGATTATAGAAAATATGACCAAGTTAGATCAGCTCATTTCGAAAGATTTTGAATTAAACTGTATTCCTTTAAAAATTGAAAATTCTGATGGAGCACCTGTCAGGGTATTCGCTAGAATGTAAGATCTTCTTCGTTGCATTAAAGGAAAATTATCTGATATAAAGAATTAAAGAAATAAATATAATTCTAAGTTAAAATCATTTATCAGATTGATTTATAAGAATAATAAAATCAATCATTCTTTAAATTCTAGCTTTTATACCTAAGTTTTTATTAATTTCATACTTTAATCTTTAAATATTTTGGCATGATTCCTGTAAATTGTAAGCTGTCAAAGTAGGATTATAAATTTAAACGATATGAACATGAAATATTACTTTATCGCCGCCGTGCTTCTTATATGCTTTCAAGCTAAAGCTCAACAAGACACCACAGATTTGTTTTATCAAATGGATAAAAGGTATGAGAATATGACGCAACAGATGGATAATCTTTACCTGAAGACCAAAGAGCAAATGCAAAAGGAATACGATGCGCGTATGGATGCTATGAATGCAGCATTTCAAAAATACCTAAAATCCAACTTTAAAGAAGTTGAGAAATCGGCTCCCGAAGAAAAACCGAATAACGAACCGAAACCGGTTGATCAACCCAAATTTGAGCCCAAAGTAGAAGAAGTTAAACCTGTAATTGCTAAAATAGAAGAAAAGGAACTCGAAATAGAAGTAATTGATGCCAGCACACACTCTATTTCAGTTATGCCTATTGAACCGCAGGATGCAAGTGCTTTTTCAAAAGAAATAAGCGTAGATTTTTTCTCAGCACAAGTGAAATTGAGCATAGATAAGAGAATGATGGGTCTAGAGCTTGCCAATGTTCATCCTGAAGCCTTTGCTAAGTATTGGGAAGATTTTTCAAATACCTATTATCAAACCTATATCCAATCCATTACCAATTATGCGAATCAAACCAATATGAACGATTGGGGAATATATAAATTGGTGGAAAACACTTCAAAATCGCTTTTCAGCTCGGAAAACATGCAAAATATGTGGACATGGGCTATGCTTAACCAGGCTGGATATAGAGTAAAAATTGCCTACAACCAAAACAAAACAGCCTTATTATTGCCTATAGTTCAGGAAGTGTATGAGAAGCCTTACTTTATCATTCAAGGCACAAAATATTACCTGTTGAATACCATAAATCAATCTGGAAAATTTCAAACCTACGCCGGAGATTTTGGTATGGCCACTAAAATGATAGATTTACATTTGCCCTACAGCTTAAATTTTAACGGAGCATCGGGCTATGATGAAAAGACTACTAAATTGCCTGGTAAACAGGAAGCCGTAGCATTAAAAATTGACAAAATAAGCATTGGATTTTTAAATAGTTATCCGCAAACAGAAAACTCCGTTTATTTGAATGCTGCTTTGTCCAATAATATCAAGGAATCTCTTTTTGAGGCAATTCAAGTGGAAATAGAAGGGAAGTCAGAAACGGATGCAGTAAGTTATTTATTGAATTACCTGCATAATTCTTTCGAATATAAAACAGATGGTGATCAATTTGGAAAAGAGAAAACCTTTTTCCCTGATGAAATGTTCTATTATCCTTATTCGGATTGTGAAGATAATACGGTTTTATTAACTAAGCTGGTAAACAGCTTACTTGGACTAGATGTAGTTGCCGTATCCTATCGGAATCATATGGCCGCAGCAGTAGCGTTTAGCGAACCCGTTGAAGGACATCAGTTTATGGTCGATGGAAAAGCTTTTACCATTTGTGATCCTACTTATGTTGGAGCACCCATTGGTTCCATCATGCCAAAATATAAAGAATATTTTCCCCATGTGATTAAAATTAATAACAACAGCAAGTTGAATAATATCTGGCAACACATAACACAAAGCATTGAAGAAAATAATGAGGGTAATATTTTTATAAACCACAGAAAGATTTCTGAAGATGGAAAATATATTGTATCTGGTTGGTTTACCGATCAAGTTTCCATTCATGGGAAAAGCTATTTTCCTTACAATCAAACAAGGGATTTATGGTTTGCCACGTTTAATCAAGCTGGCAGACTCGAATGGTTTTTGCCTATAGAATGCTCTGGTTATGCTTACACTCAAGCAATTGCTGTGGGTAGAAAAGGAGAGATCTACACACACATTAACTATAATGGTTCCATACGTATTCATCGAAATGAATTGTATAACAGGGATATTACATCTGAGCTCATTTTAGGTATTTCTAGTAATGCAGATTTGGTTTTTCATGAAAACATCAGCCTGGAAACGGAAGACAATGATAAAATTGCATTTTATGTAAAATATAAACCCGATGGTACCAAAGTAGATTTGGTTTCTTTTCCGTTGGATAAAATAAATTTCGATTCTGAGATCATAGTAGATCCATACAATGATATCGTCGTTCGAGGTGTTATTGGAGAAATAGAAGGACTTACCAAAGATGTTACCAAGATGACATCCAATGAAAGCTTTAGTGCCGAAAATCAAATAAGTGATTATTTAAACGACTATAAAAAACTGGCATTCGAACCTAAAACAACGGGTATATTTGCATCCTTAAAACTTCTTTCGCAAAATGGAGGAAACATTTCGGGTACAGTAGTCAAAAACTTATTAAATAAGCACAATCCGGAATTTCAAAAAAACAATCCGAGCATATACAAAAGTCTTTCGAGTATGCAATTTGTTATTAACAAAGGCGGTATTATTAAAATACAAACAGAAAATGGAAAGGATATTTCTTTATCTGCCATGCGAATTGAAAACAACAGCAATATGCAAATAGTTAAAACCTCAGATAAATCATATAAAGTAGCTTTCTTAAGTGGAGTTGAAGTAGGAAAAGCAATTGTTTGGTACGATTTAAATCATATTGATTTAAATAGCGATGGTAAAATTATTTTCGACTACGATGATGATCATACCAAAAAAGAAATGAGTATTTCTGAGATTATTGACTAAACAAAAACGCAAGACTGACGTTTAGCCTGTATACCAATAATTGAGTATCTTTATCTAAATATGGATTTTTGATTGAAATTTAAAATAAAATAACATGGCAATTTTAGTAGTAGGTGCAAGTGGTGCAACAGGAATTAGACTAGTTGAAGAATTACTCCTTCGTGAACAGCATGTCAAGATCATTGTGCGATCACCGGAAAACCTGCCTGAAAAAATTAGGAATCATGAGCGTTTAACAACGATTCGAGCAAGTGTTCTGGAACTATCCGACGAAGAAATGAAACAACATGTTGCAGGCTGTGAGGCAGTTGCTTCATGCCTTGGTCATAACTTGAGTTTTAAGGGAGTTTATGGCAAACCGCGTCGGCTTGTAACCGATGCAACACGACGCTTATGTGTTGCTATCAAAGCAAATAAACCCGAGGCATCAACTAAATTTGTTCTCATGAATACGGTTGCTAATCGTAATCGTGATCTTAATGAACCAATTCCATTCATTCAAAAAGTCATCATTGCGTTGCTGCGACTTTTTCTTCCTCCACATCCAGACAATGAAAAGGCGGCAGAATATTTAAGAACTGTCATAGGTCAAAAAGATGCTACCATTGAATGGGTTGCAGTTCGGCCATCAGGATTAATTGATGAAGAAAGTACATCTGAAATAGAGGTTTATTCTTCCCCGACAAGAAGTATCCTGGAGGATGGTCAAGTAAGTCGAATCAATGTTGGACATTTTATGGCCGATCTAATTACCAAGAATGATGTTTGGAACAAGTGGAAAGGACAAATGCCCGTAATCTATAACAAAGGAACAGCATTTAAGGTTTAATAGCAGGTAATTAAGTCATCCTTTCCCTAATTGCAGCCACATATCTTCTGCTAATAGAGAATGACTTTTCTATACCTTTTAAATGTACTCGAAGTGAATAGTTATACCAGCGGTCAATTTTATCTATAAAATCAATATTAATGATTGTTGATCTGTGAATTCTTACAAAAGTATTATCAGGAAGACGATTTTCCCACTCTTTCATAGATTTATGAGCAACCATTTTATGCCCTTTTGAAGTAATGATTTCAGTATAAGCCCCAATGGCAGATATCAAAACAATAGAATTTAATTTAACAAAGTAAAAATTATTGCCATGCTCAATAAATATGGAATCGTTGTAATTGAAAGCAGCATGTTCTTTATCTTGGCTTGAACTTTCTTCAAAACGTTCAAGAGTAATTGCCAATCGTTCAGGATCAACCGGTTTTATTAAATAGTCCAGAGCATTTACCTCAAATGCTCTTATGGCATATTTGTCGAATGCTGTTACAAATATTATTTTGGCATTTAGATCTATTTTTTCCAATAAATCGAAACCGGTTTCTCTAGGAAATTGTATATCTAAAAATATAACATTAGGCCTATAT
>PKTC01000048.1 GCA_002869305.1 Marinilabiliales bacterium | reverse complement strand
CCTATCCTTCTCGCTAATTTTGTAATTGGTTTTAAGATTTAAATCGTAAAAATAGAGCTGGGTAGATTTTAAAGCATCATCACTTGAAAGTAATAAAAACAGATCAGCATAAGTTCTTCTTCCTGCAACAAGTACCGACCATTTATCTTTTATGATAGGACCTTCAAGGGTTAAACGCGAAGAAATAGTTCCTAAGCCACCTGTTGCCTCAAATCGTTTTTGGTTTCCTTCTTTCATTCTGATGTCTAAAAGAGATGATAATCTGCCACCATATTGTGCAGGAATATCTCCTTTGTAGATTTTAAGATCTTTTACAGCATCGTTATTAAATACAGAAAAGAATCCCATTAAATGAGATGCATTATAAACTGTTGCTTCGTCAAATAAAATTAGATTTTGATCAGGACTTCCTCCTCGTACATTAAATCCAGAAAAACCTTCACCAGTTGCCTGAATTCCAGGAAGCAGTTGTAGAGCTTTAATAATATCCACTTCACCTAAAAGAGCCGGAATTTTTTTAATTTCTTTCGCCTCAAGTTTAACTGTACTCATTTCAGTTTTAACCACATTCTCATTTTTTCTTTGTGCGGTTACAATTACTTCATCAATGGTTTCTGAAGCTTCTTTTAGAGTTATATTTATGTTATGGTTTTGATTTAATTCAATTGATTTCGTAAGAGTCTCGTAACCAACATATGAATACATAAATTGGTATGTCCCTTCTTTTAACGTAATAGAATAAAATCCATAAACATTGGTAACAGTTCCTGTTTTAAGCTCCTTAACATATATGGTGGAGCCTATCAGATCTTCACCTGCAATATCTTTTACATGCCCACTAACAGTAAACTTATTTTGCGACCAGGAAGTAATAGATAGAGAAAGTATAAAAATTAATAGTAATAGTTGTTTCATTTAAATATTTCAATAGGTTGATATTTTTTTAGTTGCATTTCTTTTTTTACAATATTAATGCCACAAGAATTAAAAGAAGTTAATTTCTTGTTAAGATTTCTTATTTAGTATCGATTTATTAAGTTGATGTTGAATAATATATAAAAAAATGAAAATAGCAAGAAAAACAGCCAAACGACCAATGTAATCTCCATACTTAACGTAGAAAGTTATTTTTTTATTAGCTTTTAGCTTGTTTTTAATTGCGACTTTAGTCCACCAACTTGTTTCATTAAGAATTTCTCCTCTTTGATTTATGAAAGCAGAAATTCCTGTATTAGCCGAACGCGCAATGCTTCTTCGGGTTTCAATAGCCCTTAAGCATGCATAATTTAAATGATGTTTATAACCTGATGTATTTCCCCACCATCCGTCATTCGTTATGATAAAAATGAAATTAGCTCCTTTTTTAATATAATCACTTACATGTTCTCCAAATGCAGATTCATAGCATATTACAGGGGCAATTGAAATGTCCAAGCCAGTATTGGTAAAAACTTCTCTTTCTTTCTGGATTGCCAAGCTTCCAGTAACACCTCCAAAGTCAAGTATAAATTTTTCTAAAAATCCTAAAACTTTAAGGAAAGGCATAGTTTCAACTCCTGAAACCAGTTTTGATTTATAATATATTGGAATAAAATTCGAAGTGTCAATTTGTAGAGCTGCATTGTGTGCAATATAGTAAATGCTATCATTTGCATTGAATCTTGCTGAGATAGGCAAGTGTTCATTTGTCTCTAATTTTTTAAAAGTACTTGCTCCAATTATATATGTTATTTTAGGGTGCTTGTTAACAAAACTTTTGATTCTTAGTATTAACGAATCAGACTCTAAATTGTGTTCCCAAATAGGATCACTAATAGCAGTTTCAGGTGCAATTATGTAGTTTATGTTTTGGTCAATAATACGATCCGATAAATTTAATATGGTTGCCAATTGGTAATCTTGATCAATTTCATATTTTTCTTTATATGGGTCAAAATTAGGTTGTATTAAGGCAATTTTTATTTCCTTGCCTGTTTCTTCATGATTCTTGTATATTATTATAGAGGATAGAATTGGTGTTATCAATAATAAGACAAACAAGTTAATGTTTAGTATTTGAGCTTTTATTTTTCTTTTTCGAATAAAAAATTTTAAAATATTAAAAAGTAATAGATTTAGAATTAATATCCACAACGTACCACCTAGTACTCCTGTATATTCGTACCATTGAATTAATTTGATATCACCAGCAAAAGAATTTCCTAAATTTAGCCATGGCCAGGTTAAATGAGCATGCAAGAAATAATACTCAAAGCTTATCCAATAAACTATCAATGAAAAGTTGCCAACTTTATATCCAAACCTTCTTTTTGTTATATGAAATAGCAGAAAAGTAAGGGCCATAAAAACAGAATTAAGTAAAATAACTGTAACCGCAGCAAATATATCCGAGTTTTTAATCCAAAAGGTCGATAGTAGATTCCATATTGTAAATGATAATGTAGCGTATGCAAATACATCTGAGGGCTTAAAAGTCTTTTTATGCTGATAAAAGAAATCTTCTACGAATAATAGGGGGATAAATGCAGCTAAACAAAATATACCTGAAAACTGCTGATACCATGAAAGAGATAAAAGTATCCCAGTCAATAATGAAAGAAAATACCTTTGGAGTTTCGTCATTTTTGTTTTTGCTTACGCTTATTTACTAAATATACTCCTGTAAAAATTAATCCCATAAACAAAAATTGAAATACTGATAGATTTTCTCCATCAAACAACCCCCACATAATAGCAAATATTGGAATAAGATAAGTTACGGATGCTCCAAATAATGCTGAAGTATATTGAATTAAAGTATTAAAAATAACTAATGCGATAACAGTACCTACAACAGCCAGAAGAGCTATATAAAATAGATCTAATAAATATCCTTCTGAAGCAATTGCTTGAGAAAAATCTGTAAATAATAAATAAATTCCTGCAAATGGTCCAACAAACATAAAAGCAAGCGAAGTTAGTTCTAAACCATTTAATCCTTTTATTTTATACTTTACATGATTTACATTGATCCCATAGCAAATGGTTGCAATTACAACAAAAAAACCATAGTAATTAATATTTCCAAGAATATGTGTGCCATCGGCTGAATAAATAATTAATCCTGAGGCTCCAATAAGACCTAGAAAAATACCAATTGCATTAATTAATCGAGCTTTACTATTATAAAAGATTAAACCAATAATTAATGTAAATAGTGGAGTAATTGAATTGAGGATACCTGCCAAACCACTGTCAATATTGGTTTGTGCTTTGGTGAAAAGAAAAGCTGGTATAGTTGATCCAATAAAACCCACAACAAATAAGGCAACAATGTTATCTTTGTTTACTTTTTTAAGATATTTAATACCAAATGGTAAAAAGGCAATAAACGATATAAAAATTCTAAAAGCAGCAACTTGGTCATGACTATAAGATCGCAAACCTTTTTTCATCAAAATGAAACTGCTACCCCATATAAAAGAAAGAAAGATGAGTGTAACCCACTGCCAGGCTTTATTGTTTAAATTTATTTTAGTCATGGTTTTAATTTAAAAAATGTAAAGATAAGCTATATTCTAACAATTCTTTTTAAGTCTTGTTGTATGTTTACATAAATACAAGCATTAAATAGGTAGGATACTTTAGTATAAAAAACTAATTTTGCATTTATTCCAAAAAATAAATAACTATGGAATATAAACTATATATCGGCGGAAATTTTGTTGTGACAAATGAGAGACTGATTGTTACAAATCCTTTTGATAATTCAAGAGTTGGAGAAACCTATCTTGCAGGTAGTGATGAGCTAGAGAGGGCTATAAAAAAAGCCTTAAGTGTGAAAGAAGAATTAAGAGACTTACCATCATATAAAAAATATTCGATACTTACTAGTATTGCAAATAAAATTAAACAGAGAAAGAACGAACTGGCACTTATTTTGGCCAATGAAGCTGGTAAACCACTGAAATATGCATTAGGAGAAATTAACAGAGCAATTCAGGTTTTTATAGTTGCAGCAGAAGAGTCCAGGCGCTTGCCAAAGGAATATTTTTCTATTGACTGGACAGAAGCAGGCGATAGCAAGGAAGGTTTGGTAAAATATTTTCCCGTTGGATTAATTGCAGGTATTGCTCCATTTAACTTTCCTCTAAATTTAGCTGTTCATAAAATTGCTCCAGCTATCGCTTCTGGAAATCCTATCATATTAAAACCTGCCCGTTCTACTCCACTTTCTGTTTTGGAATTAGCCAAGATTATTGATGAAACTGATTTGCCAAAAGGAGCATTTTCGGTACTTCCAATGGATCGTGAAGCAGGAAATCAATTAGTAACCGATGAACGGATTAATATGCTCTCGTTTACTGGCTCCCCAGCTGTTGGGTGGAAGATGAAATCAAATGCAGGTAAGAAAAAAGTAACATTGGAACTTGGAGGGAATGCGGGAGTAATTGTTTCGGATGAATCAGATATGCAATTGGCTGTCAATAAATGTTTAGTTGGTGGATTTGCATATTCAGGACAAGTTTGTATTCATGTCCAGAGAATTTATGTGCATGAAAATATATTTGAAGATTTCGTGAACCATTTTATTGAAGGTACAAAGAAGCTTAACTTTGGTGCACCAGAAGATATGAAGACAGATATTTCGGCAATGATAGATGAAGATAATGCTATTCGAGTTGAAGAGTGGGTTAATGATGCATTGAATGAAGGTGCCAATATATTGCACGGTGGCAAAAGAAATGGGGCATATTTTGAACCTACAATCATTACGAATACGAAAAAAGAAATGAAGGTTTGTGCTTTAGAAGTATTTGGTCCTGTTGTAACGATTGAGAAATATAAAACTTTTTCTGAAGCAGTAGGATATATTAATGATTCAGAATATGGTTTACAGGCTGGTGTTTTTACAAATAGAATAAACGAAATGAATCATGCTTTCAATGAGCTTGACGTGGGTGGCGTGATTTTTAATGATGTACCAACTTTTAGAGTAGACCATATGCCATATGGTGGCATAAAAAACTCAGGGTTTGGCAGAGAAGGTGTGAAATATTCTATCTTT
>PKTC01000531.1:2802-7862 GCA_002869305.1 Marinilabiliales bacterium | reverse complement strand
ATGGTGTATATCTTTCCGCTTGTTTCAATCATCTCAATATCAATATTTTCAAAGCTTAGTAAGGAACATAGATGTTAGTTTTATTACTTATCAGCGAGATGGAAAAGTTGATATGGTAAACAATTCGTTCAAAAAGTTATTTCAGATTAACTCAGTGAATAACATTCATGATCTCAGGGAAATTAGTCCTGAACTTGTACAAACACTTATAAATATTGAACCTGGGAAAAGCTGCCTAGTAAAAATTCAGGAAGAAGATGATATACTGCAGTTAGCGATCTCAGGAACAGAATTTAAAATCCACAACAAAAGTATAATTCTTGTTACAATTAAAAATATTCAGAGTGTTCTAGAGGATCAGGAAACTGAAAGTTGGCAAAAACTAATAAGAGTGTTAACACATGAAATAATGAACTCAATCACTCCTATTTCATCTATTACATCAACATTAGACCTAATGTTCAAAGATGCCAAGCAAAGTAAAACTCCTCCTAATCAAGAGTCAATTGACGAAGTGCATATGGCCATAAAAACGATTAATAAGCGCAGTAATGGTTTATTGCATTTTGTGAATACATACAGAAATCTGACCAAAATTCCTAAACCAAATTTTAGAATCGCAAAGGTAAAGGATGTTTTAGATGATATTAAACTACTTATTCAAGAAGAAATAAAGGCAAACCAAATTGATTATATAGTAACTATTGAGCCAGAATCATTAGAAATTCATGCAGATACCAAACTGATTGAACAAGTCTTAATTAATTTGATTAAAAATGCTATTCACGCGCTTGAGGGAATAGAAATGCCAATGATTCATGTGAAAGCTTATTATAATAAACGAGGTAGAGTAACCATTCAAGTAATTGATAATGGTCAAGGTATTCTTAAGGAAGTTCTTGATAAAATTTTTATTCCATTCTTTACAACCAAACCCAAAGGTTCCGGAATTGGTTTAAGCCTATCTAAACAAATTATGCGAATACATGGTGGCTCTATTACTGCTAACTCAGAAATTGAAAAAGGAACTACGTTTACAATGACCTTTTAATTTTTTAAAGTTTTAAATCCTTGTCAAATAGTTTTGCAATATATATTGCCATTTTTAAAAAATCATAGCCGTCATTCCGATTTGTTAAAATTAGCACTGTAGTTTGTGTATCAGGCAAATGTAAAACTAAATTGGAATATCCTCCTCTTAAACCTCCCTGCCAGAAATAACGAATACCCTTCTTGGCCATTAGAGTCCAACCATATCCATAATCTGAGATATTTTCATTATTCGACAGCTTTCCAACTCTAAATATTTTCTTCAGATTTTCACATTTTAAAATCTTATCAGTGTATAAAGCCTTATCATATTTTGCATAATCAAAGGCATTCATATAAATACCTTGTTCACCAAGGATATTACCAATTTCTTTTTCTACAACATATTCATCCTTCTCTTTAAAATGGCTTTCTGCAATATTTTTACCTTCCAGTTCTTCTACAAAGAAGGTATTATCCAACTGCATTTTTTTAAATATATTCTTTCTTAAATACTCCTGATATGTCATTTTAGAAACCTTCTCTATGACGTTTACCAATAACGAATAATCTGAATTTGAATATGTAGTTTTAGTTCCTGGTTCAAATGCAGTATTTTCCTGCTGTAAAAGAAAATTAAATAACTCAGCGGAAGATTTTATTTCTTTTGCATCATAACTAACGAGTCCAGATTTATGATCGAGTAAGTTTCTTAATGTGATAGCCTTCCCATAATCTGGAAATTCTAGGAAGATTTCTTTTAAATTATGATCCAAACTTAATTTATTTTTCTCTACCAAATGTAAAATTGCTAATGCTGTGAAAGATTTTGACAGTTCTGCTAAATTAAATAATTCAGCTCCTTTCATTTGTTCTTTTGTGTCAATATTAGCCATTCCATAGGCCTTACTAAAAATTACATCGCCTCTTTTTATTACAGTTACCACAGCTCCTGGATTATCTCCGGAAAAATATGATAAGTATTTGTCCACACCCTTCTCAACTTTATCCATTTGCTCTGAATCCTGAGCAGTTGCCGTGAAACAAGCAAAAACTAAAGTCACTAATAAAATCTTATTAAATATATTCGCTGTTTTCATTGCTTTAATTAGTATTAGATTTACAATACATATTTAACATTCCCTTTGCTTGTTCAACTCCTAGTTCCAACGCTTTTTGAAAATCTTCACATCCTCCCTGGGTATTTTGAGCATTGATCCTGGAAATACCTCGATTCAAATATGCACTGCCATTATCCTTTACATGATTTAAGTATATATCATAACTTTTTAATGCTTCCGTATGCCTTTCTAACATTCCCAAAGATATTGCTTTCCCTAAATATGCATCATAATTATCCTTGTTGTATTTAATTGCCAGATCAAAATCACTGATCGATTCAGTGTATTTTTGCTGCATTGCCATTGTAACTCCTCGCATATAATACGCTTTATCATAATCCTTCTTTAATGAAATGGACTTATTAAACATCTTATTGGCATTAACTATGTCTGATAGATTCATATAAACCATTCCTTTGCTGTAATATGTTTCCGAATCTGAATTGTCCAGTGCAAGTGCTTGGTTAAAATCTTTAATCGCATCCTCGAACTCACCTAATGCAGCATTTGCGTTTCCCCTTTTCTTATATGATAACATGTGATTCGAATTAATCTCTAAGGACTTGTTAAAATCCGAAATTGCTCCTTCGAAATCCTGGATTCGTAATTTAAAATATCCTCTTTGAAAATACGCATCCTGATTATTCTCGTCTAAATTAATGATGGCATCATAATCTGCAATTGCACCTTTAAAGTCATCTTTATTAATACGATACTTTACCCTTCTTTGATATGCATCCAGGTTTTCTTTATCCAGTTCAATGGATCGATTAAAATCCTTAACAGAACCTTCTAAATCACCCAAATTTGCTTTAACAATACCCCTGTGATGATATGCTTCTGCATATAAACTATCTAATTCTATGGCTTTATTTAAATGCTTAAGTGCAGACTCCTTTTCACCTTGGTTACTCTCAGAATATCCCATAAAATAGTATATCTCTGGGTTTTCTGAATGCAATTGCTGAGCAGCTGTTAAATCGTTTAACGCATTTTCCCATTCCTCCTTTTTGATATGATAAAGTGCTCTACCCAAATAGGCATCATAATTCTGAACATCTAAAACCAATATGGCATCAAAATCTTTTTTGGATAAATCCAATTGCTCCTGTTGGTAATACGCATTCGCTCTACCCAACAATGCCTGAGTATTTTTTTTCCCGAACTTGATTGCTTTGGTATAATTTTTTATAGCCAATTCATATTTTGAAGAATCACTATAAGCTAATGCCTTTTGATAATAATTTTCTGACAATTTTGGTCTGGCTATAATAAAAACTATAATAACGATTAGCCCGACGATAAGAATAGAAATCCACTTTTTCATGTTATGTACAAATTTTGGTTGTATTATTTACGAATTTAAAGATAATAACGTTACATGTTTGTTTTATTATAAAAAAAAAGCCTCACAACTGTGAAGCGATTATGGTTAATACATATAACTATTTCATTCTAGAATCTGTTCAGCCATCTATAGCGTCTGGTATTGTCCCCGAAATTCAATCCCACCATAATCTCATGCGAACCATAACTGATTCTTTGAATATCATTTAAGGAATAATCAAAGGCATAACCAATATACAATCTATCAACTTTGATTCCTACTGTAGTTATTACCGCATTCCCTGTACGGTATGAAAAACCTAACCAATAATCTCTCTTATAATAACCTTTAACAGATATATCTGCTTGTAAATTAAATGTTTCCGTTGTTTTTAGTAAAATTGAAGGCTCTATTTCAAAATCGTTACCCATATCGTAACGGTATCCTGACATTAAATAATAATGCCTTACTTGCTGGTAATCCTTGAAACTATTATCTCCTCCAAATTTTACAGCAGCCTGAAACAGATTCTTTGAAGAAAAACCTATATAAAAGGGTTGATAAGTATAAAAAACACCTACACTTCCGTCTGGAATATACATGCTTTGCCTAGATTCATCAATCAATGGATCGTATCCTTCGTAGGTTGTTAATTCATCTACATTGACACGAAATTGATAAGCAGATAAGGATATACCCATGGATAACTGTCCATTCCCAATAAAAATATGATATGCATATGTCAGCTCTAATCCAGTTCTTCCAATGGGGCCATTTTGGTCATTGTACAAATATCCGCCAATACCAATTCTACCACTGGGTCTTTTTTTACGCACACCACGACGCACTGATCTGGACTTTTGTACATAACTTGTTTTTAGAATACGCGTTTGTCCACTAATAGCCTGTGTCATAGGGGCATTTTCAAATCCCAACCATTGCTGTCGTGCAGTAAGGTTAAAGGATGTAAAACCCTCGCTGCCTGCAAAGGCAGGATTCAATAAGAACTTATTCATATCATACTGACTGAAAGCGGGTTCCTGCTGAGCAAGCCCTACAGAAACAGCTAACTTTAATACGATAATTATTATAAATAATTTCTTCATCTTAACAAAACAAGTCAATCTTAATTAATATTCCAAAATTTACCTAATAATTGTTACACTTCCAACAATGGGTTCTTCACCGTTACCTAAATCAATTACGTAATAATAAGCATCCATTGGTAATTCTTTCCCATTTTGACTGGTGCCATCCCAATATTGATCAGTTGAATAACCATTTGAATGGAAAACCCGGTCACCCCAACGATTGTACACATCTACAGTACAATCAGGATAAATAAGCAATGCATCAATCTGCCATGTCTCATTGATATTGTCTCCATTCGGTGTAAATGCTGTAGGTATTTCCAATTCACCACAAGATCTCACTACTATGGTGTCTGATCCGATACATCCATTTTCATCGGTCACACTCACCCATATTTCCTGATCCTGGGTTTGTGTATAAGCAGTAAATGTAGAATTAATATCTCCATTAAACCATTCATAATAAGTTCCATACTCAGAAACATCCAATAT
>PKTC01000531.1:0-2789 GCA_002869305.1 Marinilabiliales bacterium | reverse complement strand
GCCATCAGTTCCACAATACGTGGTATCATTACCCAAATCTACAGGAGGCAAATCATACACAACCAAACTAGCCGTATCTGAACCTATACAACCATAGGCATCTGTTGTACGAACCCAGTACTCGCCACTTTCAGTGGCTATAAAAAATTCAGCACTACTACCATCCTGCCATAAATAGCTCGAAATGTCTGTACCATCTGCTTCGAACCTGATGCTGCCTCCAAAACATACTTCCTCATCCAGACCTAAATCCACATAAGGAATAGAGACTAATACAGTATCTTCAAACATTTCTCCTGTACAACCATTTGTAGAAGTTTCGGTTACTCTTATATAATGAATTCCTGCAACATTGTTCCATGCTACATCAATTGAATCGTTGTAATTGTTTATGATGGTTCCTCCAGTAACTTCCCAGTCGAATACTGATGTTCCATTTTGTCCTACCACACCATATCGAGCCGTTCCGTCACCACAGGCTATTGGTAAATTTTGCGCATAACCACTTAAACCTGATGTAATTATCAGGAAAAATAAATAATATAATATTTTATAAATTAATTTCAAATTTGGTTATGCTTTTGTTTTAAAACTGGTTCAGGTTTTCCTGAACCAGTTTCTTTAATGATTATGTTCTACTTTCAAAATTATTAGTTAGCCCACATGTTGCCGATATGATAAATTGGACCAGTAACTGGAGCAGGGTTAACGGTAATTGCAATTGTTTCAGCAGTTGTATCATACAAACTCCAACCAGTTGGAAGAGCACCTGAGTTAGTCAAGTAATCAGATTTCCTTGAAATCCTATCATTAACACCTAATATTGTATAGGTATATACTGTAGTTCTTTTATCACCACCTGCATTTGTAAGACATACAAAGCCAGCACCATCACCATGATCAACCGGTTGAGCCAAACCTAATGTTGCAGCATCAGTTGCAACTGCTGCTGCATTTGAAAATGTTTCAGTAAAAGCAGTAGTAGCTGTTGTATCAATATCGATAGTGTATGAAGCAAGATAACTTGGACTTCCTGCAATTGCTGCCTGAGTAAAAGCTAACTGCACCACATCTGTTAATCTAGCATCACCTTCACAAACTGTAAGGTCTGCACCAATTATAGTACCGGGAGCATCAGCAGAATATGTAACACTAGGAGCTCCAATTACGTCAACATCCATAGTTTGCGCAGTTCCTGGGCATGTATTCGCTGTTTCTTGAACGGATAAAGNATAAAGTATAAGTATCAACACTTGGAAATACATACTCAATGTAGTTATCGCCAGCACTAGCATCTGTAGGTACAGCAGGTCCACCAGCTCCAGCAGGAGATGGGGCAGCCCATACAAATGTAGAATTAACTAGACCTGCTACATCTCGATCTGTAGCTGTTCCAGCCCAACCAGGATTAAAATAAATGTCCGGCTCAACATAATAAGGAACATTTACACCTACAGTAACTGAGTCTATAGCTTCAGACGCAGAAGATGTTTCAGATACAAACTGAGCAAAAGTGCTCGAGAATACAAACGCTAGAACCAGCGTCATTAAGATTTTCAAAAAGTTCATTTTTTTCATGATCTAAAAGTTTAAGTTAATATTTGATTTTTTTAGTTTTTCTGTATTCATCTTAGTTTGTTGTTGCAATACAGTTTTTTTAGATTTAGTAAATTTAACGCGAATATATATATATAGTTTCATTTATCTATTTGTGCTTTGACTAACCCAATTTAAAAGCTTGTAAAACTATCATATTTAATGATTAAAGCCAAACCGGGTTTCGCCAACTGGTCTAATTTATAGTTAAACAATTCAAAAAAAGGATAATTCATTATACGTTCTTCAACAAAAAGAAATTCTATCTAAAATAATAGAAAGTACATTTGTAATTGTTTTAAACTAAAATACAAACAATTATGTAAATCCTTTAAAGTATAAATACCAATTTATTAACATCTTTATTTCTATTTACATGAGTAATCTTCTCATTTGTTAATAACTTAATTTCCCCAATTATTTTCAATATGATATTGAGGACCTGTTTCGGGCAATTTATATACAGTCACTTTTTCATTTCCCTGGTTCGTATTATTTGTACAACCATTATTATCTGTGATAGTTGTTATGCTAAAATAATAATCAGTATCCGGTGTTCCATCATCAACCCACACTGGAATCATTGCCCCAGAAGGAGTATATGGATCATCGGCTGCACTCGTTCCATTGTAGGTGTCTGTGCCATCTGTAATAGTAAAAGTGTAAGGAGCACTGCCCGCTGTCAGGCTCAAATCAATTTCTGTATTATCACCATCACAAATTGTATCCAGTAAAGCATTAACAGTTAAGGTTATTGTTGGTAAAGGATTTACCACTACATTAACACTTCCTGTCATTGATTGCGTACAGTTTGAATTTGAAGAATTATATGCTTCGACAGTATAATTCCCGGCTGTAGTTTGGTTTCCAAATGTAATTGCTCCACCATCGCCTGCCACAGTACTTCCAGCAGGAGAGCCATCAAGATATAATTCATAAGTCATTCCCAATTCAGAACCATCTAGTCCGACAGCTGCACCTGCATCGCCAGCACATAATGAACCACCACCAGTCACATTGTACAAAGATGGTACCGCCGTTACTGTAACCGTAACAGGGCTGCCAAATATTGTTGCTCCTGAGGTTACACCTGTATTATCGCTTACACTATCAATAGTATAAGTTGTTGTTGCAACTGGAGATACAATAAAGGTATGCGGACTTGAACCGATAGCCGAATATGGAGTTGTTGA
>PKTC01000175.1 GCA_002869305.1 Marinilabiliales bacterium | reverse complement strand
AGAAGTTCTGGGTTATATTTTATTAGCTCATAATGTGAGCAAATTAAAACAGGCGGAAGATGATTTAAAAAAGAAAATTACTGAACATAACAAAAAAATTGAAAACCTGGAAAAGGAAGTAAACTTTTACATCAAACAGGGTGATGTAATAACCAACCAAAGAGCTAAGATTCAAAAAGAGAGAGATAACCTGGCCGTTGAAAAAGATGACATGGCCAAGCAAAAAGCTTTAATGGAAGAAGACCTAAATTTTATCATGAAACAAAGTGATAAAATTGCCGAGCAAAAACACAAGATCAAGAAACAACATGATTTAGTTCAAAAGCAAAAAAAGAAAATTGAAGACAGTATATTATATGCTAAACGTATTCAATCGGCTGTATTACCTCCCAACAGGTTTATTCAACATCTGCTCTCTGAACATTTCATCTTCTATAAGCCTCGAGATATAGTAAGTGGAGATTTTTACTGGACAAAGCAGATGGATAAACGAATTTTTATTGCAGCTGCCGACTGCACAGGACATGGAGTTCCTGGAGCCTTAATGAGTATGTTGGGAATAACATTCTTAAACGAAATCGCTAATAAAAATCCAAATATACATGCCAATGAAATTCTTAATGAACTTAGAATTCATATTATTAGTTCACTGCGACAGACAGGAGGTACAGGTGAAAGTAGAGATGGACTAGATATTGCATTATGTATTATTGACCATGAGAAACGCACCCTAGAATATTCAGGTGCGAACAATCCATTGTATTTGATTAGAAATGGTGATCTCAGAGAAATAAAAGCAGACAGAATGCCTATAGGTATTCATCGTAGAGCAAAAGAATCATTTGAGAATCATATTGTAAATCTTGAAAAGGATGATTTAATTTATTTATTCTCAGATGGTTTTGTCGATCAATTTGGTGGTGAAGATGGAAGAAAATTCTTGTCTGCTAACTTTAAAAAATTATTAATTGATAATTATTCAAGTAATCTTAATGATCAGAAGATTTTACTAGAAGATACTTTTAATGAGTGGAAAGGTGACAGAAAGCAATTAGATGACATATTGGTCATTGGATTTAAAATTGCTTTTTCTAAAGAAGAAGTTAAATCTGTATTAAATTATGATTGGGCAGATAAAACCATACTTATAGCTGAGGATGATCCAGCCAATTTCCTTTTACTTAAAAAATCACTTGAAAAAACAAATGCAGATATCATTCATGCTGAAAATGGTAAAGATGCGGTGAAGTTATTCAGAACAAATCCTGATATTGATCTTATATTAATGGATATAAGAATGCCAATTATGGATGGTATTGAAGCTACAACTCAAATAAAACAAATTGACAGGGATATTCCGGTGATAGTACAAACAGCTTTTACCATGTCTTCGGAAAAAGAGAAAAGCTTCAAAGCGGGCTGCGACGATTACATTTCAAAACCCATAAACATAAAAGAACTCTTTGCTACTGTTTGCAAGTATATAGAAAAAGACGAGTAAATAAAAAATCCGGATTTCTCCGGGTTTTTTATTTTATTGTAATTGTGACAATACTTTCTTCATGCGTGCAATGGCCTCCTTCAACTTTTCATCAGAGGTAGCATATGAAAATCTTAGATAATCATCTGATCCAAATGCAGAACCTGGCACTGTTGCAACGTGAGCTTTTTCTAGAATATACATAGCCAAATCCGAAGAATCTTTTATTATTACCTGTCCGTCCGATCTTCCGAAAAATGAACTTACCTCAGGAAATAAATAAAATGCCCCCTCTGGCACATTAACCTTCATCCCTTCAATTTCCGAAGTCAATTTAACAACCAAATCCCTTCTTCGTTTAAAGGCTACAACCATTTCTGAAATATCATTTGTTTGTATATTTAATGCGGCAACTGATGCCATCTGTGATATGGATGAAGCTCCTGAAGTTAATTGACCTTGGATTTTATTACAAGCTTTTGCAATCCATTTTGGGGCAGCTATGTAACCAATCCTCCATCCGGTCATTGCATAACCTTTCGAAACTCCATTGATAATAATTACTTTATCACGAATAAAATCAAACTGCGCAATACTTTCATGCTTGCCAACAAAATTAATATGCTCATAAATTTAGTCTGATAATATGTACATTTCAACACCACTTTCCTCAATGACTTTTGCTAAAGCTTCTAACTCACCTTTTGAATATAAGCTACCAGATGGGTTTGATGGCGAACACAAAAACATAGCTTTAGTTTTTGATGTAATTGCCCTTTTTAATTGCTCAGGAGTAATTTTAAAATCAGAATCAATGGATGTTTCTATTATTACATTAGTTCCTTCTGCAAGTTTAACTAATTCCACGTAACTAACCCAATAAGGTGCAGGTACTATTACCTCATCTCCCTTGTTGACCAATGATAATATAACATTAGCCAGAGAATGCTTTGCACCATTTGAAACGATGATCTGATCTGCTCCATACTCCAGATTATTTTCTTTTTTTAATTTATTTGAAATAGCCTTTAATAATTGAGGGTATCCTGGTACTGGCGAATAATGACTATAATTATCGTTTATTGCCTGAATTGCAGCATCTTTAATGTGCTGCGGTGTATTAAAATCAGGCTCACCAACACTAAGATTAATTACATCAATTCCCTGTGCTTGCATCTCACGACTCTTTTGGCTCATAGCCAATGTTTGAGAAATTGCTAAACTTGAAACTCTTTGTGAAACATTTTCCATAACTAGAAAAATTAAAAAAAGGTTAATGCGAATACATCAACCAATATGTTTATTTTTAATTTTGATAACTATAATCGAAATCTTTTTCTTTAAGATGTAAAGATAAAATAAATAAAAGTATTAATTTGTGTTGTAAAGCAACATCTTGTAAATTACAAATAAATTATTAAATATCAGCATTATGACAGAGGTTCTAGAAATAATAAAATACACATTACCAGCAATTATTGTACTAATTGTTTCGGTAGTCTTTATCAAACAAATTGTTAAAAATGATCAAAACAGACGAAACTATGAGATTCTGACAAAAAATCAGCAATTAATTACTCCTGTAAGATTGCAAGCATATGAGCGTTTAACATTATTATTAGAAAGAATTTCTCCGGAATCATTAATCATGAGAGTTAATAAACCGAACATGACAGCAAAACAGCTGCAATCAGAACTATTGAGCACTATTAGATCTGAGTTTGATCATAACGTATCGCAGCAAATTTATGTTACACCGCAAGTTTGGGAAATGATAAAAAATGCTCGGGCTAAAATAACACAGTTAGTTAATGGCTCAGCCATTAGAGTGAAACCTGACGCCCCTGCAATTCAGCTAAGTAAGACCATTTTAGAAGACCTGATGCAAATTGAAAAGTCTCCGGTGAGTCTTGCACTTGATGCCTTAAAAGCAGAAGTGAAACATTTGTACTAAAATTAAAAACCAAGCTAGTTTATGTTTAAGAATATTAAAATCGTTGGTTTTGATGCCGATGATACCTTGTGGGTTAATGAACCATTCTTTAAAGAAATTGAAGAAGAATTTTGCGATTTACTAGTTGATTTTTTACCTAATCATAAAATATCTAAAGAACTTTTCAAAACCGAAGTTCAGAATTTGGAGTTGTATGGATATGGAGTAAAAGCCTTTTTGCTTTCACTAATCGAAACCGCATTAAAAATCAGTAATTATAAGGTTTCTAATCATACCATTGCAAGAATTATTGAACTAGGAAAAGAACAACTCAAAAAACCTGTTATTTTATTGGATGGAATCGAAGATGTATTAAAAGAATTATCTGAGAATTACAAGCTTATTGTTGCTACTAAAGGAGATCTTTTAGATCAGGAACGAAAATTAAGTAAATCTGGAATAGAAGAGTATTTTCACCATATTGAGATCATGAGTGATAAAAAAGAATCTGATTATACTAAGTTATTAAATCATCTTGAAATAAAACCTGAAGAATTTGTAATGATTGGAAACTCTTTAAAATCGGATATTATACCAGTCATCAATATTGGTGGGCAAGGAATCCACATACCTTTCCATACTACCTGGCAACACGAGACACAATTAGAAAATGATCTTAATAACAAGGATTATCATACCTTAGAGTCAGTTTCTGATTCATTAAAGTTATTTAGTAAATGAAAAAGACAATCGATTATAAAAATTGGAAAAGAAGAGAGCATTTTGAATGGTTTAGAAACTTTGATGAACCATTTTTTGGTATAGTTTCTGAAGTTGACTGCAGTGAGGCTTACAATAACTCCAAGAAGAATGGGATTCCTTTCTTTCATAGTTATCTTCACAAATCTTTAAAAGCAGTAAATTTATTGGAGGATTTTAGATTACGCATTGAAAACGATCAAATTGTATGTTTTGATAAAATTCATGCCTCTGCAACTCTTAATAATGCCGATGGGCTATACGCTATGTCATTTATAGAATATGATGCGAATTTGGATCGCTTTAGAAAAAATATTAAAAAAGAAAGCGACAGAGTAAAACAGATATCAGGTTTGGGAGTTAATTCGGATACCGCACGAAAAGATACTATTCATTATTCTTCCGTTCCATGGTTTAAAATTACCGGATTAACACATGCACGTAACTATAAATATAAGGATAGTGTTCCTAAAATTACTTTTGGTAAATTACAAGAGATTAACAACAAAAGAATAATGAATATTTCCATTAATGGGCATCATGGATTGATGGACGGATCGCATGTTGCTAAGTATTTGGATTTATTTCAGAATCTATTAAATGCTATCGATTAACGCGGTATTAGATATACAATAACTCCGGTTGTAAGCATAAAAGCCTTATTTTTTGGCTTATCCACTTCTTTTTCAGGCCAAAAATATTTATAATTAAAATTATACCTATATTCTGAAGTACCATTATCTAAATTTATGAATCCCTGTGTGTATCGAAAATCAAGAAACAAATCAAAGTGCCGGTTAAATCTGCCTTGAACTCCCATACCTCCGATAACACCAGCATCAAATTTATTCATATTAGGTAAGATATCCTCATCAATTTCTGCTGTTTCATCAAGATCTTCGAATGT
>PKTC01000215.1 GCA_002869305.1 Marinilabiliales bacterium | reverse complement strand
TACTAATGATCAATAATTGTTTTTTCATGATACCAAATTTTAATTAGTTGTTATAGCTATGAGTGTGCTATTTATTACCAGATTTATACATCAAAACATCTATCTTTTCTATAGTCGCTAGAATTCCTTTTGGTATTTTATTGAGCATCGGTTTAATGGCTTCAAAAAAGACCTTTACTTTATCGGTTTCATCAATTATTTCAATGACCATTGGCAATTTTTCCGTTAATTCCCAGAATTTTGAAGAATGAATTTTACTGCTGGCACCAAATCCCATAACGCCCCTTAAAACAGTAGATCCAGCCATACCTTCTTTCCTAGCTTTAATGGTAATATATTCATATAGTGGCTGGTGGTCAATAATATCCGTGGAACTAACAAATATTCTCAATAAGCTTATATTCTTTGTAATATCCATTTAAAATATTTTTGAAATTAAATAACCTCCATAGACTGCTGAAAATCCTAGAAAGACGCTTAATCCTGTATATAAAAATACATAAAAGAATTGCCCATCCTGGATAAGTTTTAAGTTTTCGCTGGTAAATGTTGAGAAAGTTGTAAATCCTCCACAAAAACCAACCATGAGAATCATTCTCCATTCTACCGTAAAGGAGGGATGTTTAAGAGCAAGGCCTAAAAAGAAACCAATAATTAGACTGCCTATTACATTAATTGATAATGTTCCAGTTGGAAAAGATGTTAAAGATGAATCCTGAATCACTTTTGAAATGTAGTATCTGGCTACACTTCCAACAAAACCTCCAGATCCGATTAAAAGAATAGTTTTAAACATATATTATTTTTTTAACAATCCCATTATATTGAGAATACTATAAATAAAAATAAAAATAACTAAAACCATTGCAAAATAAGCTTGTGGTTCTTTTAATATATATGTGATAGCTATAGTAAATACGTTTCCAATAAAATTTAAAATGATAGTAATTCTATGAATACTTAATATTTTGACCTTTAGAGTAGCAAGATTATACAGGCCCATAAATATATAGCTCATTCCAGTGCCAAATAACCATAAAGCATCTGCATTTAATGTTTTATAAAAAACTGGTGTTAGTCCTGAATGTGTTACTCCTAGAAGAATTAGCAGATACAATGCTATTTTGAATGATTTCTCCATAAATAAAAGCATTAGTGAAACTAAATGGAATGATTTATGTATACAAATTTATGAAACAATTATATAACATCATGAAAATACTAAAATTCTTGTTCATTTTGATTTTGATTATTAATACTTCATGCAGAAAAAATGAAATAGATAATCCTATCGATGATTGGTTTCAGGATCCACCTGTAGAGCCAATGACTCAGGTAATAAAAACTGTTGTACCTGTTGGTTATGCAGCTTCAATCGTAACTATGCATATGAAAGGTTTAAAATCATCTTCTGTAAAAGTGGAGAAACAAAAATCTGCAACGGTATTATATGTTGACACAAATTCTGATGATTACCCCTTTAAATTTAAGAATGATACGTATGGTCAGTTGTTAGTAGCATACGTGCAGACCGATGAAAACTCTGCTTTGGTTTCAGTATTTTTTACCGATCTGGACGTTACAGCTGGTAGTTTTAAACTAGAGAATATTATTGCTTTCCCAATAATATACGACGAATTGGAAGATAAGACAACCGCAGTTTATGCTTCTATTGATATAAATATCAATTCAGTATCTGGATATGGTTTGGATTTAACTGAAACAGAGGTAGACGAAAATCTTGGTAAATTAAACAATGATCGGGTTTACAATACAACGGATACTGACATTGCAATTGCTCAGAATGCATGGATAATTGATGTTTATCATAATGGAACTTTTGATGATGCTTATGATGATAATTTTAAAATTTATGGTGGACAGCAAGCAGTAGAAGTGCAGGATTTTGATACTGAATCTTCAACCGGGGCTTTGCATATGGCTATGATCGATGTAACTTTCTCAGCTGATTGTATTAAAAATCCAACCAATTGATATGCTTTTATGCAGGATGTTGAGGTAGAAACTTCTAACAATGATAACAATATTGTTTTTGGGCATGTATTTTACGAATTTACACCCGACTGCGATGGACGTGTTTTAGTTGATATAGCTACTGGTAATTTTCTTTTTGCAATTGGCAAAGAATTGAATTTGAATTTAAATTAAGGAATGTATAGATAATTGAAAATGAAAAGGGCGCTAATTTTTTAGCACCCTTTATATTTGTATTGGATTATGCTTTATTTTGTTGCAATTTTTACATCCAGTGTGAATTCATCGTAAATCATGTTATCGCCCAAATTATCGAAAAATTTACCTGATCCATACCTAACATCATATTTAGTTCTGTCAACTGTAATTAAGGCTGTATAAAAACCATCAACCTTTTTTGCTTTAAATGAGACTGGTTTGGTGATGCCTTTAATTGTAAGTTCCGCTTTAACTTCAGCAACGCCATCTTTAAACGCCGAACTTTCATTGATAGTCAAGGTTGCAGTGGGAAATTTTTCAACGCTGAAAAAATCATCTGATTGCAAATGTCCTACAAGTTTTCCATTCCACTCAGGATCTTCAAGATCTTTACATACAAGACTTGTCATATCAATATTAAAAGTACCAGAAGCGATTTTACCATCTTTAAGTACAAAAGAACCATCCTCTAGGCTAATAAAACCCCAGTGTTCACCTGTAACTTTTTTACCTGTCCATTTTAACTGTGATTTAGACGTGTTTACATCCAACTTTTGTGCAGCAACGGTGAATCCGATCAGTAGTACTGCAATTAGAATACTTAACTTTTTCATATTATTTCAGTTTTTGTTAGTTTCAGTTGTTTAAATGTTCAGCTATTAAAACAAGAAAGTAAACAAAATGTTTAAATTAAACATTCTGTATATATGAAACTGATATAAGCAATTTATAAATTTCCTTTAAAGTCGAAGTTTAATTGGGTTTGAAGATTTGAAATATCGGATATAATTTTTTTAATTGTTGTTTTCTCAATATCAGTTAATTCTTCGATATTTATCAGATTATTAGGGGATCGTTTTTGAAGTAATTTATTCGTTTGAAATCTAAAACGCAGTAGCATAAGGTAATTGTACGAAACATATATTTCGTTGTAAAGCGTTTTACTGATCTGGTTGATTGAATTAAGTTTTTCTAAACGCGTAAGAGAATTTGTTTCGCTTATTTTATTTTTCAAAGAATATATTCGAATAAAACTGGTAATAGGGAGAATAATTTTTTTGATATCTAGTGATGTTTGATCATTATCATTTGAATCGCCAATGATATTGCCAAATAAATTTATTGCCGATTTATACTTAATTACCGGATTGGCCATATGTTGAAAAAAAACAGCTTTATTTTCAGATATTTGAAACACATAATTTTGCAGTTCATTGGTAAGTTCATGTGCTCCACATATACAGCGAAAGTCAAAAAAAATGCCAGCTTCCATAATACTTTTCGGATCGCTATTAGTTATCCAATGTTTAAACTGGTTTTTCCATTCATCCAAAGACAAAACCCATTTTGGGTTATTAGCCATAACTTCACCATTGCAATATTTAAAGCCTAAATAATTAAGTGCATATGTTAACTCTTTTCCTAATTCCAGAAAGTACTTTTTATACACAGAGTGATTTTCTTGATCAACATTATCAAATATAATGGCATTGTCTTGATCTGTAGCTAAGGTTTGTTCCATCCTTCCTTCGCTTCCTACAGCAATAAATGCAAATTTACAAGGAGGACTTCCAATTTTTTCAATGGCTAAAGTCAACAATCTTTTGGTAATGGCATCGGTCAGGGAAGTTATAATGCGGGTAATATTTTGAGTTCTGGCACCACTATCAATAAGCGCTTTAATAAGTACAGGTAATTTTTGGGTAATAATTTCAATTTGATCAATGGACTCCGAAATTTCAACTTCTCTTACTAAGAAACTGATGGAATTTCTTTGCATTTCATGAATATCTGATGTACTAACAACCCCAATAATTTTTCCCTTGCTATCTTTTACAGCAAGATGTGATATATTTCTTTTTTTAAAATGCAGTATAGCTTCATATAATAAAATAGAATCATTTACTGCAATTACGGGAGATGTCATAATCTTTGAAACAGGATTATTAGTATCTACTTTTTCTGATAAAACCCTGATTCGTAAATCACCATCTGTTAAAACACCTATCACATTATTATCTTGATTAACAAACAGTATTCGCTTATTTTTTCTTGTCATTAGAATTGTTGCGTCCTGAATGCTCGTTTTAAAATCACAGCTTATAATCTCTTTTATAAAATGTTTAACTGGCTGATTCATTAGAAGGAGAGATGTTTGAACTTCGTTTGATAATTGCTCGGTTTCCTTTTCGATAAGTTTAACTTGAGTTAAATCTTTTACAATAATGATGTATCCTTCTTGTTTGCCAAAAAATACTTTAGAAATAGTTAAAACAACATCTTTAAGAACTTTATTCGCGGATTTTAAACGAGTATCAACTGAAGAAGATCTCCCAGCAGTTTTTAAACTAGCTTTAACTTCATCCCAATGAATTTCGAAAAGTTCATCGAATTTTAACATCAGAATATAACTGGCAGAACCGCCAAACATATTATTGAATGTTATATTCGAGAAGACAATTTTGTCATTAATAATTAATAATGTACCATCTATTGATGCTTCAACAAGTGATTGATACTTTCTTCTTGAGGCTTTTAATTTATCTTCAATTTCCTTTCTTCGTCTTTCTATATTAAGACTTTGTTTAACTATAAATAAAATGATCGTACTTATAATACCTATAATTATAAATGTTATTTTTAATAGTCTTTTTTCCAAAGAAGCAATTTCTTCTTTTACATCCTCAATATATATTCCTGTTCCAATAATCCAGTTCCAGTTCTTATAAATTTTCACAAAAGATAGCTTAGGGACAATTCTTGTAGAATCATCTTTCCATTGCCACATATAATCAATAAAACCTTCACCACTTTTTAAAACAGTATCAACAGCAATAACAAATACATGTTTCCCTTCCTGATCTAAGTAATCAATGAGCTCACTTCCATTTAATTCTTTACGAT
>PKTC01000480.1 GCA_002869305.1 Marinilabiliales bacterium | reverse complement strand
CACGTTTATCTTTCTTCTGGGCGATCGGAATGAATCACTTTATGGAGATTGCAAAAATGCGTGCCGGACGTATGATTTGGGCTAAATTGGTTAAGCAATTTAATCCTAAGAATCCAAAATCAATGGCATTACGCACGCACTCTCAAACTTCAGGTTGGAGTTTAACAGAGCAAGATCCATTTAACAATGTTGCTCGTACCTGTATTGAAGCAATGGGTGCTACATTAGGTCACACTCAGTCGTTGCACACCAATGCATTAGATGAAGCAATTGCATTACCAACAGATTTCTCTGCTCGTATTGCTCGTAACACTCAAATTTATATTCAGGAAGAAACTCAAATTTGCAAAGCGGTTGATCCATGGGCAGGGTCTTACTATGTTGAGAAGTTAACTCAGGAAATAGCGGACAAAGCTTGGGCATTGATACAGGAAGTTGAAGAACTTGGTGGTATGGCTAAGGCAATCGAGACAGGTATTCCAAAAATGCGCATCGAAGAAGCAGCTGCTCGCAAGCAAGCAAGAATTGATACAGGAAAAGATATAATTGTTGGTGTTAACAAGTACAGACTGGAAAAAGAAGATCCAATTGATATTTTAGATGTAGATAATACTGCAGTTCGGGAAGCACAAATAAAAAGATTAGCTAAATTGCGTGCTGAAAGAAATGAAGAAGAAGTTCAGACAGCATTAAAGAAAATAGAAGAATGTGCTGCTACTGATAGTGGAAATTTACTTGAATTAGCTGTCGATGCAGCTAAAAAGCGTGCTTCTTTAGGAGAAATCTCTGATGCCTGCGAAAAAACTGCAGGAAGATATAAAGCTGTAATTAGATCAATATCAGGAGTATATATGTCAGAATCAAAAGATGATGCAAATTATAACAAAGCGAAAGAACTTGTTCAGAAATTTGCAGAAAAAGAAGGTCGTCAACCACGTATTATGATTGCTAAAATGGGTCAGGATGGGCATGACCGTGGAGCAAAAGTTGTTTCTACAGGGTATGCCGATTTAGGTTTCGATGTGGATATCGGGCCATTATTTCAAACTCCGGCCGAGGCAGCGCGACAGGCAGTTGAAAATGATGTTCATATTATGGGCGTTTCATCATTAGCTGCAGGACATAAAACCTTGGTTCCACAAGTAATGGAAGAATTGAAAAAGTTAGGTCGTGAAGATATCATGATTATTGTGGGAGGTGTAATTCCAGCTCAAGATTATAAATTCTTGTACGATGCTGGTGTTGCTGGAGTATTTGGACCTGGAACACAAATTCCTGTTGCAGCAATCAAGATGCTTGAGATTATGCTTGATGAAGCATAGATTCAATATAATAATATAATTAAGTGGCCTAACAGAAATGTTAGGCTTTTTATTTTATATGACTATTAGCCCACGGTTATTAGCTAATAGCAAGAAATAATTAAAAGCTCATTGTAAAAAGTTATAAGCTAAGAATTTTTTTAAGTAAATTTAAATGATCAAATAAAGCCCATAATATGATAAAAAAAAGTCTGCTATTAATTTTTCTAATTGGAATTACACAGGGATTATTTTCTCAGAATATCGAACAAATGAAATGGGATCAAGATTTTCAGATTCACATTACATTAGCAAATGACTCAAATTACATTCTAGATATAAAAGAATTGCATCATACCAATGTTGCTGGCGAAGGCTCAACATCTTTTACCTATCTACCAACAAGGCTTGAAAATGAATTTGTTCAAAAACTGAAACAAACAAAGGTGGATACCAACTTGAGTGCAGAAAGAAAAGAAGAATCATATAAAACACTTTGGAGTGCTTTACACATCGGAATAGGCGGAGGATGGGTACATTTTGTAAATTGTGTTTTATATTCTTTAGAAACCGGATATTTAGACATTACTTCTCCTTTAATGAAACGCCCTGAAAGTGATTGGAAACCAAACCCAGTGACTGAATCATACAAGAGAACAAAAAAGTGGCGATATTATGTTCCAGTTGATCAAAAACTAGCTATTAAAGAATATCAGATCAAAAAGAAAAACAATGAGCTTGGACACCTAAAGGATATTCCTCAGGAATTTATTGACCTGTTTTTAACTACCAATCAAAAGCAGTACGATAGATTAAATCAAATACATAGAAGTAGAGCAAAAGCAAGAATTGATTTAGTAAAAATTCTAGTAGGTGCAAATTACCTGGGTGAAACTCAAATTAAGTATATTAAATCGATGGTTCTAAAAGCAATGGTTGATTATGCAGACGAACAACTTCCTTCAGTTATCATATTTGATAATTTTAACGCCGCTGTTGCAATGAGTTTAAATGAAGCAGGATACCAGGTGGACAAAATCGTTTTTGTTGACGAGCGCTTCATTTCCCTTGAGACACGTATGGATAGAATAAACCAAATTAATTCTATTGTAGCTCAAATTAATGAAGTGAACAAAGAAATCTTTCAGCAAAAGCTAAAAACGTATTACAATTAATTATTTGTTTTTATTAAAAGGAATTTGGTAATAAATATAGTATGTTGCTCCCAAATTAATTGAGTTTGCTCCTTTCCCGAATCCCGGAATTTCGTAAGGTTGAAACTGAGCATCTTTTCTTCCAGAGACTCCAATTCTCACGAGGGCAGACCACCCAAAGTAAACGTTTTTAATAAGTTCTCCTTTAAGTCCAAAAGAAGCTTCCAACCAATATGTGTTATAAGATTTGGAATCAACAGCAATTGGGTCTGCTATCCAATGACTATCCTCAAATATTATGTGAGAAGCTGAATGTTTAAAATCTGCTTTACCGATGCGAATTCCTATCCCAAAATAATCAGTAGGATATTTCTTTAGCATATTAAAATCCATCCCCACTTTAATATAACTTCCTTCGGAGTCGTACCAATAATTTTCCTTTATCATGCTTGTTTCGGAAATTCCACCTTCAACTACGCCAAAATATTTGTTGCTTAAATTAAAATCGAGAGATACTTCAGTAGATCTGCGCTCCGGTTTAAAAAAGAAATCGGTAACTCGACCAACGTTAACGCCAACTTTTATTCCCTTTAAAACCAATGGTTCTTTATCTTCTATTGGGGCATATAAATCTTCGTCTTGCTTATTTCCTTTTTCCTGTCCAAAACAAGCTAAAGAAGTCAATATAACGAATAGTATACTAAAAATATATTTGAACCTGTCCATCTTTACTGGTTGAAATTTGATAGCTTGTAATAGCAATTGAATCAATATAGTTTATAGAATAAAATAAAGTATCTATAAAATAATTAGTTATAAATCCACATTCAGGAGAGTAAAAAATAAGTTCTCGCTGTGATATAATAGTTAAAGTATCCTTTAAACCAGCATTAACCGAAGTTATTATTATTTCAGATGTATCTGAATTAGGTGATAACATAAGGCTTAGAATTTCATTTGATCCTTCTTCCGAATAATGTATGCTATCAGACCATTGGGTAGAATATAACGACAAATTATCCATGAAATCAATATTCGTTAAGTTTGTGTCATTAACGGTGAATTCTATATTCAGTAATGTATCTGTGTCTGCATTGCAAGTATCATCACTACATGAATAAATTAAAGCAAACAAAGTAATGATTAGAATATAAACTGAGAATTTCATGGTGCTTTTTACTTTAAAAGGCAAAAGTAAATGATTATTGTTCTTGTTCTATACTTTTCGAATATTTTTTTAAATACATTTCTTCTCCATCAAACACGGCATAAGTAAAGTGACTTAACCAATCTCCAAGGTTTATATATCGGCTGTTTTCATTTAGTCTAAGATCTAATGGAGAATGTCGATGTCCATAAATTAAAAAGTCAAAATGTTCTTTTTTTAATAAATCATTAGAATAGAGAATTAACCATTCTTTATCTTCACCTTCAAATGGTCTTGTTTCTCTTGAATATCTACTATGAGTTGACCATAAATTTGCTATGCCTATACCTAAGTTTGGATGAAAACGAGCAAATAACCACTGAGAAAATCGGCTGGCAAATACTCGCTTTAGAAGTTTATATGATCTATCGCCGGGGCCTAATCCGTCACCATGGGCTAGGTAGAACTTTTTGCCTGAAAAGTCTTTAATAATTGGGTTTTTATGCAGTATAACTCCCGTTTCTTTTGGCAAGTAATCAAAAATCCACATGTCATGGTTGCCTGTAAAAAAGTGGACAGGAATTCCTGAATCTGTAATTTCAGATAGTTTTCCCAAAAACCTTGAAAACCCTTTGGGAATAGCTCTTTTATACTCAAACCAGAAATCAAAAATGTCACCTAATAAGTAAATTTCATGGGCGTCGTTCTTTATTTCGTCGAGCCATTGAACAAATAGTTTTTCGCGTTTAAGGCTTTTCTCATGATCGGGAAGCCCTAAATGAACATCAGAAGCAAAATATATTTTCTTGTTTTGGTCCAATATTTTTATTTTAAAGCATAATCAAATGTACTAATTAGCTGTGCTTTAGTTGGATTAGCCATTACGATTTCACCATCTGGATTTATTAAGTAACTTGTAGGCAATGTTTGTACATTGTATATTCTGGCATAATACGATGACCTGCCATCTTGATCTATAACATTTATCCAGGGAAGCTGATCAAAACTTATTGCTCTGGTCCAATTTTCAATTTTAGTATCTAAAGCAACCTGATAAATTTCAAAACCTTTGGTATGATATTGCTTATAAATATCAATTAACTCAAGATTTCTTTTAACACTTTCCTGGTTCCATGATGCCCAGAAATTTAAAAGAATGTATTTAGCATTTACTGAGTTTAATGAGATACTATCTCCGGTTTGATCTGGCAAATAAATTTCAGGAATGCTTAAGATATTCTCACTTTGTGCAAATTGCTCTAGTTTTGCATTCGCTTTTATCTGGTTGTATCGATTAAGTAAGTTGTCCTTATCAGCAATCAGCGCCTTTACATGATTTGACTCAGGGTACTTTTTATTTAAAGCCTCAGAAACAATTTTAATATATTGTAAATCCCGATTTTTATAAAGCACAAAGTTCTGATCATCATATTTTTGATACAATGGAATAATACTGGCCATGCTATTCATGTTATTAATAATGAATACAATGGAAGAAT
>PKTC01000328.1 GCA_002869305.1 Marinilabiliales bacterium | reverse complement strand
GACGGAAGATATGTGCAGGATGAGATTGTTGCCATTTCAGCAGATGAGGCTCCGCCTGCCCAGCAATTCATTGGTTGGGTTATCGATTCCGGTACTCCCCTTATTGAAGACATTTATGCCGAGAAAACAACCCTCAGGATGACTGAAGATGATGTGGTCATCTCTGCCCGGTATAAAGTTCTTGGCATTTACCTGGACGACTGTGACCTGTTAAAAGATTGGGGATCGTCTGGCTCATTCAGCCTCAATACCGAAGATCAGAAAGAAGGCCTGGGCTGCCTGGAATTTAATGGAGAACAAACCGACGAATATAAGAAAGTATTTTCCATGCCATACAATTCAGGTGCTTCAGTGGAAAGCGGGAAATTGCAGTTCTGGTATTATGTTTCAGATGTATCCCGGTTGGAAAGTTCCAACCAGGTGGAGATCGGAAGTGCCGGCCGCCCGGACCAAAACGAATTTAACTGGAATATAGGAGAATTGACCGACGGCTGGAATTTCATCAGCCTGGACCTTAGCGCAGCTGCCATCACGGATGGAGAACCAGATATGAATGCCATCAACTGGTTTCGCTTATACCATTTCAAATCCGGACCTGTGATCACGCGGATCGATGCCATTGAGATAGTGGATCCCACAGCCGGAGAAAGGCATCCTCTAACTGTGTATAACGGAACAGGGGATGGTAATTACTATTCAGGGATTGAAGTTCAGATTACAGCTGACCAGGCTCAGGAAGGAATGATGTTCGATAGCTGGGAAATCACCTCAGGCAGCCCTGAGATTCTGGATATGAACTTACCCACCACAGTTTTAACAATGCCTGCAACTGAGGTTATTATCAAAGCCATCTTCACTGAAATCAAAAAATATTCTCTGACTGTCAATGGCGGAAGTGGGAGCGGGAGCTATACGCCGGGTGAATCAATCATGATCTTTGCAAATGCAGCCCCCGAAGGCCATATCTTCGAGCAATGGAAAGTTGATGCGGGTTCACCTTCTGTAAAAAATATTAATTCAGCTCTGACCTATTTGACCATGACCGGGGAAGATGTTGTGGTATCAGCCATTTACAGGGACCCCACCGTATCTGTAGGGGGTATGGATGCAATTGAGAATGAGGTGGCAATTTATCCCAATCCTGCAAATACCAAAGTCTATGTCGAACTTACTGTGAATCAATCCACCGGAATTAAGGATCTTGCAAAAGCAGGTATTCAAATGTATCCTAATCCTACAAGTGGAATAGTAAACCTGGAATCAGAAAATACCGAAATTGAAAGCATCCAGATATTTGATATAACCGGAATATTGGTACTTGAAATATCCGATTTAGAGAAACAACAAATTGATTTATCTGAATACAAGCAAGGTGTTTATCTTATAAAAATTAATACGAATAACGAAAGTTTTACATCCAGGATTATTATAAAATAATTATTGAATCTATCATCTCATTCTAAACAAAACTCTTGACACAGGTCAAGAGTTTTGTTTTTTGTATAGTTTTACTTTACTGGCTAAAGATCTTGCAAACTAACTAAGGAAAAATATTTGATCATACACAATTTCAAAACTTACGATCTTAAAGCTTAGGCAAAATTAGAAGTAATTTAATTAACTACTTGGTCATGAAATTAAAAAGATTAGTTTAGTAATATGCTTGCAAAATAAAGCTATTTTCAAAGTAATTTATAGCTTACAGTCTGTATTTGAGAATATTATGGCTATATTTGCTGTAATTATTACTGTAATGACTCATCCAAAAAAGTAAAGACAGAATTAATGCCTAATGATTCGCTACATAATGATATTACAATTAGTAAAGGAGAATATTTTGTAAAAAGCGATCAACCAAACTTTAGCATTGGTAAAGTTATAAAAGGTATATTAAGGGGATTTACAATAAATAACGATGGAGAAGAAGTCATAACCCATTTCTTCATGGAAAATGATTTGATATCAGGAAATTATATCCCCAACATACCTGCAATCATGAGTATTCAAGCTATTGAAGATTGTATAATTTCCGTAGCAAATTATAAACATATCTTTTCTTATGTTAACAAGGACAACGAAATAACAAATATAATTCTTTCCAATTTTCAAAAGCTTAATAATCAAAATCACTCAAGAATATCTGCACTTATTCATGGAGATACTATGTCAAAGTATAAATGGTTTTTAAAAGAGTATCCCAATCTTTTGAACAGAATACCACACTATTACATTGCCAATTTTCTTGGTATGACACCCACGCAACTTAGCAGAATAAGAAAAAAGTTTTCTCAACAAATGTAAATGAAATACTCCTAGTCAGGTTTTAAATTTGCATTGTAAATCACAATGAAATTTAATGCATTAACTAATAAGCATTAAAATAACAGCAAATACCAACAAGAGCAAAACTCTATTAAAAAAGTAGAAAACATGACGAAAGTTAAAAAACCAAATCGAGTTACTTATTCATACGAACAAACTATTAATGGTTCAATAAAGGAAATATTTCCATTATATTGTCCTGTAAGGGAGATAGATTGGTGTGAAAATTGGAATCCAAAAGTTGTATATAGTAATTCTGGCTTAGTAGAAAAAGATTGCATTTTTATTACACCGGATGGTGACCTTGAAATTGTATGGATAGTAACTGATTATAACATCGAGACAGGTCATGTTGAAATGATTTATCATGTGCCTGGTATTCTAGTTACAAAATTAGAAATACAAGTGGAGCCAATTACAAAAGATAGAACAAAAGCTATACTAACTTATAGCAAAACATCGTTAAGTAATACTGGCAACCAGATTATTGAAAGATCTACTCAAGAAGATTATGATATTATGATGGATTCATGGGAAAAGGCTATGAATCATTATTTAAAAACTGGAGAAATGCTTACCGGATTGCCTAATTTTTAACAGATTGTAGAAGGTTTACTTCATTTGAAGTAAACCTCTCATTCTAGATCTGGGGGGAACTTATGCCAGCAAATACAGGATGTTTGTTGTTTGTATCTCTTAAAAATTAATAATTACATGCTTTCATTATAAATATCTTTAACTTAAATTTGATCTTCGTCAATCGTACATTAATCCTTTTCGCTTAATTTTAACATCTTAAAACTAATTAATCTACACGCTTTTACCATGAAAAAAATAAAAAGATACTTTTTCATTATTCCTATTCTCTTCATCCTGTTTATAGCAGGTCAATATTACTTTTTTAATCATTCATATGTGCCGCAGAAATCATCTTTTCCAATAAAAATAGAAGAAATTAGAGATCTCTGTAAATATGATACTTTGCTGCCCACACATATTAATGCGATAATAACCGGCACAGGAGAACTTATTCCATGGACCATCGCGGCCGGCGAAAAGAATATTCCGAATCAATCTGTTTTAACATCTTTTCAAATTGTATATGCGAACAGAACTGTTGTCGTAGATGCTCCAATGAATGAGAAGCTGTTCAAGAAATATAGATATGGAAAAGAATTCTTAAAAGAAAATTTCTATCTACAACAAAAGGCCATGCAAAATGCTGATCTGATAATCTTTACGCATGAACACATAGACCATATGGGTGGAATTGTGAATTTACCAAACGTGGAAGCATTATCAGGTAATATATTGCTTACCAGAAATCAAATAAAAAGTTCTAAAATTGAGGATGTTGGAATAAATGAGCAATTCTTAAGGAAGCTTGAAACCCTTGATTACAAAAACTTTTTTATGATAACGCCCGGGATTGTATTAATCGAAGCTCCCGGACACAGCAAAGCTCATCAGATGATTTTTGTAAAACTGCAAAATGGAACTGAATATCTATTAGCTGGTGATGCTGTTTGGAACTATGCGAACATCGAAAAAGCAAAAAACCGACCTTTGTTTGCCACAATGTTTGGTGGAGAAAACAGAAGACAATTGGGGCATCTTATTCGATGGTTACATGATCTTGATAAAAACGAAGACATTCATATTATTCCAAGCCACGATCCAAATGTGATAAAGCATTACATGAAACAGAATTTGCTTGGAAAAACATTAATAAATTAAGAAACTTTTAAACACCGCTTATTTCTTGCCTATTTTCAATTAAATATTGCTATCGATAATAATATTGCAATAATCTAAAAACTGATAATCATTCATCTGTTGAATGGTTTCAAGTTCTTCTAGAGCATCGTGCCCTTTAGCCCACAAGCTTTGAAATCCTGTTTTTTCATTTACGATGGATGAAGCTTGATGCAAATCATCAAAAATGACCTTCCACTCACCCACCTGCTTTACTTTTTTTGTAATGGCCTTAATGTTTGGTTTTACAGCACAATATTAAAAAGTTGGTCAATTTTATACCTTGATCATCGTCAAAAAAAGAGCTCATCAAAACAATCTTAACTTTCGTCAAGAAATTTGTTTTATTTCTCCATTAAGTTTAGCCTTCTTTTTAAACAATGGACCGAATGCAAACTTCTGCTGATTACAAGAAATGCAAGAAAATTCAGAAAGCCGATCTGCATGTCCATCTAAATGGCTTATTCGATACTGAACTCATCAAAGAAATACTTCTTGAAGAAAATATTATTATTCCCGAAGGCATCGATTATGAAGAACATCTTCATTCGATTCATTACTCGCGGTCATTAAACGATTATTTAAAACCCTGGGAAATACTTCGTTTAATTCCAACGAAGGAGCGAAACCTTTCCATGTTAATCGATAAGGCATTTGAAACACTTCGAGCAGACCATGTAAAATATGTTGAACTGCGTAGCAGCGTTATTTACCTCTCGTTTTTACTTAACAAAACCATCGAAGATACTTTCTTAATCTTACTGCAGAATCTTAACCAGGCCTCTAAGAAACGCCAGGTCGATTATCGTTTAATAATGACCGTTCCCAGAGACGGGAACAGTCTTCAGCATTTAAATACTCTGCTAACTGCTTACAAGAATTTAAATTATCCTGATGCAATTGTGGGATTAGATTTAGCCGGTAATGAAAATATACAAATAATAAAAGGCCTGGGAAAAGCTTTTAAAGAAGCTAAAGACCAGTTTGGGTTAAAGCTAACTGTACACGCAGGAGAAACCGGGAACATCAATAATATTATTGAGGCGGTTCAGCTTTTTGGTGCCGACAGAATTGGGCATGGCATTGCAGCAGCAGAATCCGAAAAATTAATGGATTTACTGGCTAAAAAGAATATTTGTCTTGAAATTTGTCCCATAAGTAACCGAAAAACCAATGCAGTAAAAGATAGCGAATTGCTTCCCATTAGCAAATTTATTAAACACCAGGTGCCATTTGTAATCTGTTCCGATAATCCTGGTATTCATAAAGCTCCCTTAAGTCATGACTATTATGAAATACTCATGGAAACACAAGATTGGAGTATTATAGAAAACATGTACTCACAACAAATGAAATATAGCTTCGGTTAAATTGACTAAGACACTGGGTAATTAAGATATATGTACACAATAGTATAAAACCCAAACAGGACTTTTCTGGTTTAGCAATTGTTGGTGGTCAAACTGTAGATGCATGCTTTGATTAGAAAATGCAACGAAGACTTAATTATCCATTCCAGTCACATAGTTGTTTTTCTGGATCATTTCACTATAATCTATAAACTGGTAATTGTCCATTTGTTCTGCGCGATTTATCTTTTCAAGAGAATCTTGCCATTCTCTCCACAAGCTTTGATAGCCCGATTTTTTGTTTAAAATGGATGAAATCTGATGTAAATCATCAAAAATGACTATCCATTCACTCACTTGCCTTATTTTTTTCGACATGATCTGATTGATTGGTTCGATAAGACAATATTAGAAAGTAATCTTTTCAATTTCCTTGACTTTCATCAAGAAAGTGAGTTGGTTGGATATTTCTTAGTACAAACTTTCATGAGCTTTGAACATCGAACTGTGAGATGGAATGTGCTAAGCTTCGAATCCGCAAAGCGAGATAAATAATTTCCAGACTGGATTACGAAATGAGCGCAGAATTGCCTGCCTGGCGGCTGATAGGTTGCTTTTTCATTTTTGAAAGGACTAAGAAAAAATCTTGAAAAGTACTATAGATTAACATCTCGATTTCGAATATAAAATTCTTTCTTTTGCAACCACCAAAAGAAAGAAACAAAGAAAAGTCACCGCCACTGATAATTTTATAGAATTCTACATCGAATTTATTTCCATTCGCAACCCAAGTCGTTTTGATGATAAGACATGAGTCATTTGCAAGCTTTATTTTCAAAACTGAGGGTTGCTGTAGTACCATCGCTCATAAATTCTCTTTGATCTTCTGTACAAAATTATCAGATGCGAATCTATTGAAACATAAACAGGAATAATGAAATGAGAGCGGAATTGTTGATAATCACCATGTAAACATAGCACTTTAAAAGTAAGCTGAACCTTTATATCTAACTGATATTCATCAAATTATTTTGACTTAAGTACTATTTTATCGTAACTTGAAAAGAAAAAGTTATGAAAGCATTTCATCTTATTCGCAGTCTTTTATTCTTTTCTATTGTTTTAGTAGCATTCCTGTCTTGCGAGGATGACGAAGATTCAGGAAGTGCATTAAG
>PKTC01000006.1 GCA_002869305.1 Marinilabiliales bacterium | reverse complement strand
TTTATACAGAAAAAGTGATTAAAGATTTGGATTATTTTATACATAACAATATAAATAGTCAATTGGCTATTGAAATTAAGAAGTTAATTGCATCTAATAATTTAATTTAATATAATAATGAATTATGTGGCTTGAGCTATTTTATTTTTAGTTTATAAATTCTCATAAATAAGTGTAATAAATTAGCGCCATAATGGTTATGTATATATTAGTTTATGGTTTAATTAAATAGTATGCAGAAGTTTTTAATTTTTATCTTTTTAATTCTAAGTTCATCTGCCTTAAAATCACAGGAAAATTGTGAAATACAAAATAAAGCCTTTCAAATAGGAGAGGAATTAGATTATGTAATCACATACAATTGGCTACTGGTTTGGACCGATGTTGGAGGTGTAAAATTCAAAGTAAACAAAGACCAGATGTTTGGCCAGGAAGTTTTAAATCTTAAAGCGACTGGAATTACCTATACATTCTATGATTGGTTTTTTCAGGTTCGTGATGTTTACCAGTCGTGGGTGAATCCTGGTAATTTATTACCTGTTTATTTTCATCGGGATGTTGATGAAGGAGGCTATTTAATCGATATTAAATATACTTTTGATTATGATAATATGCTTGCATATTCAGAAATTGAAAAGACTCGAAAACCATATTATAGAGATACTGTGGCTTTTCCTCCTTGTACATACGACGTAGTATCAGTAATTTATCAAGCTCGTAATATTGATTTTACAAAATATCAAATTGACGAAAAAATACCTTTTCAAATATTACTTGATAACGAGATACATAATGTTTATATGCGATACAAAGGTAAAGAGATAAGAAAAGTTAGAGGGGTTGGAAAATTCAGATGCTTAAAATTCACTGGCTCTTTGGTTGCTGGTGATGTTTTTCAGGGAGGTGAGGATTTAGTATTTTGGGTTACAGACGACGAGAATCGGATTCCGGTTTGGGCGGAAAGTCCAATTATTGTAGGTACGGTGAAGGCAAGATTGGTTAATTTTAGTGGATTAAAATATCCCTTAGAATCATTAATTAAAAGATACTAAAAAAGTCTGCCACTAATATGACAGACTTTTAAAAAATTTATTAAAGCTTCTACCAGGTTGAATCAGTATACCAACCATCTTCTGTAAGCTCAATAATATAAGTTTCATTCCACCCAAAATCATAATGGTCATAAGTAAATTCTTCGTAACCAGTCATGTCCGAGGTTATTTTAATATCATAAATATCATCATCCTTAATATCAAAAGTAAACGTTTTACTTTCACCAGGTCCAATATTTGTTGAAATCCTATTCGAACCATAACCTACTGTGCTGTAATAAACTCCAGTAATATAATTTGAAGTACTTGTGTTTTCAATCTTAAGCTTTCCTTCCTGGTCTAGGACATCAGGCCTGTCACAATTTGACACAAAAATACTCATTACAAGCAATAAGAATAGTGCAGAAATTTTATTCATAATTAGTATTGTTAATGTTTTTGCAAATATATGTCTTTATTGACCATTTAGTTATGAATTTTTGCTTATTACATAAAACTTTATCACGAACTACTCTTATTTAAAATTAAAATAAATAAGTGATTATGTTCTAAAAACTGACAAAAAGCAATTTTTAATTTTTAAATACGGTTATTTTTGTATCCAATTTCAAAATTTTGAAAAACTCAAATGTCTAATACTAAATCGATCGAACATAAGGGACGTATTGATTCCATTGAAGGTCACAAAATCAGTGTTAACTTTTTGGCAATGTCTGGTTGTGCATCCTGTCATGCAAAAGGAGTATGCACGGTTGCTGATATGAAGGAGAAGTCAGTGGAGGTATACGATTTCACTGGTCAATACGCTGTTGGAGAAGAAGTAAGCGTAACATTAAAGCAATCACTTGGATTTCGTGCCTTGTTATTAGGTTATGTTTTACCATTTGTTTTGGTATTATTTGTACTGATTGCATTGACGGCAATAACAAATAATGAAGCTATAGCAGGATTAAGTTCGTTATCAGTTTTAGTTCCTTATTATCTAATATTGTTTTTTTTGAGGGACAAGATTCGTAAGAAATTTACATTTACAATTGATAAGATATAAAAAAGGTAATTGATATTCAATAATTTATAATTTAATAAGCTCAAAACTAAATACTAAATAATAATAAAAACATGAGTGCAACAATTTTGTTTACTATTATTTCTCTTAGCGCGATTGGGGCGATAGCTGCAATAATTTTGTATTTTGTAGCTCAGAAATTTAAGGTGTATGAAGATCCGCGCATTGATCAGGTTGAAGAAATTCTTCCTGCTGCAAATTGTGGTGGTTGTGGTTACCCTGGATGTAGGGGATTTGCCGAGGCTTTAGTAAAGGCTGACGACTTATCACCCTTTTACTGTCCAGTTGGAGGTAATGAAACCATGGCACAAGCTGCTGATATTCTTGGAAAAGCAGTTGAAGAAAAAGATCCACAGGTTGCAGTTATTCGATGTTCAGGTTCACCAGCTCATCGCGAGAGAATTAATTCTTACGATGGCGCATCTTCTTGTGCTATCTCTTCAAGTTTATACTCAGGCGAAACAGGATGTCAATATGGTTGCTTAGGCTTAGGCGACTGTGTAGATGTATGTGATTTTGATGCTATTTACATGGACCAGGAAACAGGCTTACCAGTGGTTATTGATGATAAATGTACTGCTTGTGGAGCTTGTGTTAAAGCTTGTCCAAACATCATTATCGAACTGAGAAAGAAAAATAAAAAAGACCGAAAAATCTTCGTTTCCTGCATCAACCAGGATAAAGGCGGTGTAGCAAAAAAAGCATGCAGTGTTGCTTGTATTGGATGCAGCAAATGTTTCAAAGTATGTCCTTACGATGCTATAACCATGGATAATTTCTTAGCATACATTGATCCTAACAAATGTAAGTTATGTAGGAAATGTGTAGCTGAATGTCCTACTAATGCTATCTTAGAGATTAACTTTCCTCCTAAAAAAGTAAAAGAAGAGAAGGCTGATACTCCTAAGGAAGAGGCGCCTAAGGCTGAGACTAAAGAAACGAACGAAAACGAAACTAAATAAACAGGAGGGATAACGTGTTAAAAACATTTCCAAAAGGAGGCGTTCATCCAGCAGAAGGTAAATATTCTGCAAATAGTGCAATCGAAGTATTGCCGCTTCCAAAACAAGTATCAATTCCAATATCTCAACATATTGGTGCTCCCTCTAAACCTATTGTTGCCAAAGGTGATAAAGTAAAAGTGGGAGATAAAATAGCCGAAAGCACTGGCTTTGTATCTGCTAACATTCATTCATCGGTGTCCGGAACAGTTGTAAAAGTTGACAATGTATTGGATTCTGCAGGTTATAAGCGCCCTTGTGTTATTATTGATGTGGAAGGTGATGAATGGAATGAAAGTATTGATAAATCAACTGATTTGAAGAAGGAAATCAGTTTATCAGATAAAGAAATAATTAACAAAATCAATGAGTCAGGTATAGTTGGTTTAGGAGGAGCAACATTTCCTTCACATGTTAAGCTTTCAGTTCCTGATGGTAAAAAAATAGATGTATTAATTATTAATGGTGTTGAATGTGAACCGTATTTAACTTCTGATCATAGGTTGATGTTGGAAAAAGCTGAAGAAATGCTTATTGGAATTCAGATTTTAATGAAGGCCTTAAGTGTAAATTTAGCTTTAATTGGAATAGAGAACAACAAACCAGATGCTATTTCGCATCTGCAAAATCTAGTTAAGGATTATCCTGGTATAGAAGTGCATGCATTAAAGGTTCAATATCCGCAAGGAGGAGAAAAACAATTAATAAAAGCTTTAATTAATCGTGAAGTTCCTTCTGGAGGATTACCATTAGATGTTGGAGCTGTTGTTCACAATGTAGGAACTGCTTATGCTGTTTATGAAGCAGTTCAAAAGAACAAGCCTTTATTTGAAAGAGTGGTTACAGTAACTGGAAAATCAGTTCACAAGCCTTCAAATTTTATGGTTCGTATTGGAACTCCGGTTGCTGATCTAATCGACACTGCAGGTGGATTACCTGAGGATACCGGAAAAGTCATCAATGGTGGTCCTATGATGGGTAAGTCCATTAATTCTCTGGATGTTCCTATTGTAAAGGGAGCTTCAGGAATTTTGATTATGCCAACAGAAATGGCAAAAAGAAAAACCGAGAGCACCTGTATCCGTTGTGCAAAATGTGTATCAGTTTGTCCACAAGGATTAGAACCATATTTGTTAAATAGGTTAGCACAATTAGAGAAAAACGATAAACTGGAAAATGGAGGAGTAATGGATTGTATTGAATGTGGATCATGTGCTTATACATGTCCTGCAGGATTGCCATTATTAGATTATATCCGATTAGGAAAATCCAGAGTAAGTCAAATCATAAGATCAAGAAAACAATAATGAATAAATTATTTATATCACCATCTCCTCATGTTTATGAGGATACAAGCGTAAAGCGGTTGATGTTGGATGTAGTGATTGCTATGTTGCCAGCTCTGGCATTCTCTATCTATTTTTTTGGAATGGGAGCAATCATTGTAACATTAACTGCTGTAGTATCTTGCCTGGCTTTTGAATGGTTAATTCAGAAGTTTATTCTTAAACAAGAACCTTCAATAACAGATGGTTCTGCTTTAGTTACAGGAATCTTATTAGCATTTAACGTCCCTACAAATCTTCCAATTTGGATTATTATCATTGGTAGTCTTGTAGCAATCGGTGTTGGTAAAATGTCGTTTGGAGGATTAGGTAATAATCCTTTTAATCCAGCATTAGTAGGACGTGTTTTCTTATTAATTTCATTTCCAGTAAATATGACAAGCTGGCCAGTTCCAACAGGTTTTACGAATAGCTACACTGATGCTGTTACGGGAGCTACTCCTCTTGGAGTTATGAAAGAAGGATTAAGTGCAGGCAGGCCTGTGGCTGAAATAATGAGCAATATACCTAGTCACATGGAGCTATTCTATGGGCATATGGGAGGTTCCATGGGAGAAATTGCAGCAATAGCATTATTACTTGGATTTGGATATATGTTATTTAGAAAAGTAATAAAAATGCACATTCCTGTTTCCATATTCTTAACTATTGCAGTTTTTACT
>PKTC01000238.1 GCA_002869305.1 Marinilabiliales bacterium | reverse complement strand
TATTATAGATGGTATGTCATATAAAGGCGAATTTGCTTTACAAGCCGATTCAAAAACAGACTTTACAGAATCAATGTATAAGATTTTTGAAAATTGGACCTGGGATTATGAAATTCTAAGCTCTTTTGCAAAACATTACGAAACCGGAGAGGTTTTCCCTAAAGATCTTTTTAATAACATGGTTAAAGCTAAAAATCTTTCATCAGGATATAACACAATAAGATCTTTAAAAAGTTGTATATATGACATGAACTTGTATGATAAATATAATCCTGAGAATCCATTTGATACAGATGAATTGTGGAGAACAATCGATAAAGAATTAGGCATACAATTATATGTTGAGGGAACACATCCGCAAGGAAATTGGATTCATATTAACACTCATCCAGTGTATTATTATGGTTATTTATGGGCGGATGTTTATGCTCAGGATATGTTTACAGAGTTTGAAAAAAATGGTCTTCTTGATGTTAACACAGGAAACAGATTCCGTGAGTTAATTCTTGCTAATGGTATACAAAGAGATATTGTTAAATCCGTAGAAGAATTCTTGGGACGACCATCAAATAATGAAGCATACATAAAGAGCCTCGGGCTTAATTAATCAAAAAATATTAAAAGCGCCTTTAGAAAGGGCGCTTTTTTATACTTTTTTAACTACTCCATTATCATTAGATTCTGCAAGCAAATCATGTAATGTTCTGTTGAACAACGGATGTACATAATCTGGAGAAATCTCAACCAAAGGTTCTAAAGTAAATCGGCGTTCATGCAATTTGGGGTGAGGAATAATTAAATTATTTTCCTTGATAATATCATCATTATAAAACAGAATATCAATATCCATTGTTCTGGATTCATACTGATTTGACTTTCTCTTCCTGCCCAGCTCATCTTCAATCTCAAGGCACAGTTTCAAAACTTCTTTCGGCATTTGAGATGTGCTAATTACAACAACCTGGTTCAGAAAATTTTGTTTTGATTCAAAACCCCAAGGAGTAGTTTCATAGATCGACGATTCCTTTTCTATCATTCCTATTTTTTTTTCAATCCTTTTTTTGACCATTTTAATAAGACTAAAACGATTGCCAAGGTTTCCCCCGAGTAAAAGAAAAACTTTATTCATATTGAGATGTATTTAACTTTTCTTTTTGCAATATTAAACATGATTTCAGTTATAATTGTTATTATAATAATTTTATTCCCTAATTTTAACTTTTATCAAAATCAAAAATTTTAACCTTATAATTATGAAGAGTTTTTTTAAATATGTTTTAGCAACTGTGTTAGGTATTATTCTAACAAGTATTTTAATGTTTATTATTTCAATTGGAATCATTGGAGGAATTGTTTCTTCACAAGATCAACCGGTAAAAATAAAACCAAATACGGTATTGCATATTGAGCTCAACCAGATTATTATGGATAGGAGTAATAATAATCCGATGGAAAACTTCGATTTTGCTAGCTTTACACCAACTCCCCAATTGGGATTAAACGACATTTTAAAAAACATCAAAAAAGCAAAAGCTGATCCAAATATTGATGGTATATATCTTGATCTAACTTACATCCAGGCCGGACTCGCTACCATTGAAGAAATACGCAATGCTCTAATTGATTTTAAAGAGTCTGGTAAATTTATTATCAGTTATAGCGATACCTATACCCAACCTACCTACTACTTAGCAAGCGTAGCAGATAAAATTTATCTCAATCCCGAAGGCCTTTTAGTTTTTGTTGGCATGCGTGCTGAAATCATGTTTTATAAAGATGCACTTGAAAAAATTGGAGTAGAGCCACAGATAATTCGCCATGGAAAATTTAAAAGCTATGTAGAACCCTATATGTATAATGAAATGAGCGATGAAAATCGCGAACAGATTATGGCTTATATGGGAACAATCTGGAATCATATGCTTAAAGGTATTTCGGCAGAACGACAAATTGGAGTAAAAAAACTGAACGAAATTGCAGATAACTTATCTTTAAAAGATGTGGAAATAGCCCTTTCGCAGGGATTAATTGATGGACTTAAATACAAAGATGAGATATTAAGAGAACTAGCAGAACTAACCAAAAAAACAGATGACTCTAAAATAGAGCATGTTTCATTATCAAAATACACTAAAGTTCCTGAAAAAAATCGTAAATCACTTGAGAAAAATAAAATTGCAGTTGTCTATGCAAGTGGTAATATGATCATGGGTGAAGGTGGAGAGGGATCCATAGGTTCGGATCGAATTTCGAGGGCTATTCGCAAAGTAAGAAAAGATTCGTCGATAAAAGCAATCGTATTAAGAGTTAATTCCGGTGGCGGGGCCGCTCTATCAGCAGATATTATTTGGCGCGAAATTCAGCTTGCTCAGGAAACAAAACCTGTAATCGTTTCTATTGGTGATGTTGCTGCTTCTGGTGGTTACTATATAGCTGCTCCAGCTGATAAAATAATTGCAAGTCCTAACTCAATTACCGGATCTATTGGTGTATTTGGACTGTTTTTCACAGGCAAAGAACTTCTTAATGATAAGCTGGGGATTCATGTTGATGTGGCTAAAACAAACACACATGCTGATATCGGATCCTTTTATCGACCTTTTTCTGCTGCAGAAAAAGAAATCTTTCAATATTTAGTGGAAGATACTTATGACAACTTTATTACTAAGGTAGGTGAAGGTAGAAACATGAAAAAAGAAGACGTCGATGCCATAGGACAAGGACGCGTATGGAGTGGAGTTAATGCCATTGAAAATGGTCTAATTGATGGCTTTGGAGGACTAGAAGATGCTATTACTTTAGCAGCTGAAGCCTCAGGAATAGAATCTTACAGAACCGTTGACTATCCTAAATTAAAAGATCCTTTCCAACAATTCTTTGAAGAATTGCAAGGAAATGTAAAAGCTTCTATTCTAAAAAAGGAACTTGGAAAAGAATATAAGTACTACGAAGCTTTACAGAATGTAACGAATCAACAAGGAATACAAGCTAGAATTCCTTTTGAATTAGACATATATTAGTAAAATGTAAATGATATTTAATTCTCAAGCGCTCTATTCGAGCGCTTTTTTATTTTATAATAATCTGAAATACAAAATATTGTCGAAAAATTTATATTATTTTTACTAAGGCTTGTAACCTTTTTCCTTTTTCGAGATAACCAATAAAGAAACCAATAGTAAAAAAAGCAATTTGTGGAAAAGTTCAACGACGAACAATTAATGCAGAAAGTAAAAAATGGAGACCTGGATTCACTAGCTCCTTTATTTGAGAAATATCATGTCAGGCTTTATAATTTCTTTCTACGATTAACACAAAATAAGGATTTAAGTGGAGATTTAACTCAAAATGTTTTTCGTCGGATAATCTCTTACCGAGAATCATACAACGAAGATTGGAAATTTAAATCCTGGATGTATCAAATTGCACGAAACGTTCATTTAAAAAATTATCAAGAGAACAAATTCTTAAGGTCTGATTATCAAGAAACAGAAGAATTAAATAATGATTCTAAATCGGCTTTAGAAGAAATGGAAATGGAAACCCGGAAAAGCAATTTATACGAAGCACTAAATCAGTTAAGTCCAGAACAAAGAGAAATAATTGAACTAAGCCGTTTCCAGGGATTAAAGTATCAGGAAATATCTGAGATAACCGGTAATTCTGTAACAGCAATAAAAGTTAAAGTACACCGGGCAATGCATAAGTTAAGAGAACTATATTTTGAACTTGTTTAAATTTTGAAATCATGGAATGTAAGAACATACAAAACATATTGATTGATTTTATCGAAGGAAATGTTCCTGATGATGTAAAGGTTCAACTTGAAGAGCATTTATTAACATGTACACAATGTAGAAAAGAACACAAACAAACTCACCAGTTAATAGAAGAATTGAGTGTTCTGGAAGACAAAACTCCTAACGTTCAGTTGAAAGAAGATTTTTACACAATGCTTGAGCAGGAAAAGGAACTAATAACAAAATCGCCTCTAATCAAAAAGCCATACTCGGAAAATAATTTATCTATATGGTCTTATATAAAATATGCAGCTTCTGCGATCATTCTTTTAGGATTTGGATTTTTATTGGGACGTAATATGCAGATACAATCGGTGAAAAATTCAGAAATAGCTGCTCTTCGTTCGGAACTTTATTCCATGCAGCAAACAGCTACAACTGCTTCGCTGAGTATACCAACCGCTAGCCAGCGTTTAAAAGCTGTAAACACAATTAACGAACAAGTCAAAGTAGACATTAAAACAGTAGCTCTACTTATTAATACATTTAAAACAGACGAAAACATAAATGTTAGAATGGCAGCTGCAAATGCTTTATCCAAATATAAAGAAAGTCCCGATGTTCGTGATGCATTTTTGGAAGTGTTAGAAAAATAAGATGATGCTGCCATGCAAATTACCTTAATTAATTTACTTACTCAAATGCAAGAAAAAAGAGCTAAAGAATCTTTTGAAAAAATAGTAAATAACGAACAAGCAATGCCAGTAGTAAAAGAACAGGCAAAAGAAGGATTAAAAGTATTTATTTAAAATTTATATATAAAAATTATAGCCGGCAATCTATAAATTAAATGTTAAACCAGTCTGCCGATTAGCAGACATTTGAAAAAGTATAAACTATGAAAACAATAAGTTCAATTTTAATAAGTATCGCACTGGTATTTGGAATAAGTACCGCCTATGCACAAGAATTTAAATACGATGTAAAACAAGCCAACCAGGTATTTGTAAAAAACTTTTCTGGAGGAATTAGCATCGAAGAAACTACTGGCTCTCAATTATTAATAGAAACCTCTCGTTATGAGAAAAAACCCGAAAGAGCCGATGGGCTGAAATCTCTATATAGCTCTGGCACTGAAGATAATACAGGAATTGGTCTTCAGGTTAAAATGAATGGTGGAGTTATCGAAATAGATGGTGCTAGTAAGCAAGCAGAAGACGCTCACTATACCTTTAAGGTTCCGAAAGGAATTAATTTTAAATTAGACTATAGAAGCCCCTATGCTAGTGGTGACGTAAAAGTTAAAAACTTTAGCAGTGAGTTAGAAGTTTCTATAATAAATCCAGGAATAGTGCTTGAAAATGTTACCGGACCGGTAATTTTAAGTCTTACAAATGGTAATATTG
>PKTC01000088.1 GCA_002869305.1 Marinilabiliales bacterium | reverse complement strand
TAAAATTGGGAACATACATTGAAGAAAATATTCCTGATGTAAAAGTGATTTATACACGCACCAAAGATGTATTTATTCCATTAGACGAGAGAGCACAAATTGCAAATAAAAATAAAGCTGATTTATTTATCTCAATACATTTAAATGGTAATCTAAATACTAAAGCATATGGAACAGAGACCTATGCTATGGGATTGCACAAAACAGATGGCAACCTTGAAGTTGCAAAGATTGAAAACTCCGCAATTTTGTTTGAGGAAGATTACTCCACAAAATACGAAGGATTCGACCCTAGTTCTGCCGAGTCGTATATTATATTTTCGTTTTTACAAAACACTTATTTAGAGCAAAGCCTTAATTACGCATCGCATGTTGAACATGAGTTTAAAAATAGAGCTTTAAGAAAAAGCAGAGGCGTTAAACAAGCAGGATTCTTAGTATTGTGGAAAACGACCATGCCTAGCGTTTTAGTTGAAGCAGGTTTTCTTACAAACCCTCAGGAAGAAAGATACCTAATGAGCAGTGCTGGTCAGGAATATATAGCATCTGCAATTTACAGAGCTTTTAAAAACTATAAAGCAAGCATTGACGCTAAAAGTCAGTTTGTCGCTAAAATAGATTCCAGTCTAATTAAACAAAGTGAAGAAATTATTGAATCAAATTACTACGCAGATACATCTAGCAGTAAAGTACATTTTAAAGTTCAAATAGCATCTTCATCTAATTCTATTCCGGTACACTCTGATTTTTTTAAAGGATTTGAAAATGTTGAAGAATTCAAATTCGACAATTACTATAAATATACTGTAGGATCGACTTCAAGTTTTGAAAAAATTGTAGAATATAAAAAAATTGTAGAGCAAACATTCCCTGATGCTTTTATTATTGCAATTGATGAAAACCTCAATTTAGTTCCAATAAACGAAGCATTAAATAGAATAAAAATGTAAATCTTTTAGAAATCTAGTCATGAAATTAAATAAAGAAACAAAAATTGGTATTGTAGCAATTATAATTATTGTATGCTTCATCTGGGGCTTTAACTTTTTAAAAGGAAAAAATATTTTATCTACAAGTGATACTTATTATGCTATTTATAACAATATTGATGGTTTAGAAGAAGCTAGTCCTGTTTATGTAAGTGGATTTAAAGTTGGAGTAGTAGAAACAATAAAATTACTAGGCAAGAAACAAGATCAGATAATTGTCAAATTCTCTGTTGAAGAAAAGATTGATCTTCCGGTTAATACACAAGCAATTATTTACCCTGCCACATTAATTGCAGGAAAAGCCATAAAGTTGAATCTAAGTAATCACAAAGATTATTACTCTAGTGGCGATACTATTATAGGAGTACTTGAGCAAGATTTAGTAAGCAGCTTATCGGAGGAACTAATTCCTGTGAAAAATAAAATTGAAAATCTATTGGTTTCAATAGATTCAGTTCTGGAAATTTTTGATAATCAAAGAAAGGAAGATATAAGAAGCTCATTGGATAATCTAAATACAATAACAACTGAGATGACTTTGCTTCTTGATTCAAAGAATTCAAAACTTGCAACAATTCTTAATAATGTAGAATCAATATCTGGTAATCTAAAAAATAATAATGAACAAATTACTAACATTCTAGCCAACTTTTCTAGTATTAGTGATTCTCTTGATCAGGCAAATATTAAATCAACAATTTTAAATGCAAATAAAACTTTAGCTGAATTTAGCGAAATATCTTATAAGATCAATAATGGAGAAGGCACTATTGGAATGCTTGTTAACAATGACTCATTATATACTAATCTGAATAATCTCGCTGCGGATTTAGACAGCTTGGTAATTGATTTAAATGAAAATCCTAAAAGATATGTTCATTTCTCTTTATTTGGAAAAAAAGAGAAATAATAAAATATTTTGATGTCCTTTTTTTGATTAAGAATAAATCTAAATTTTGAAATTTCACTCAATTTTAAAAAGAATTACTGCCTTAATTAAATTATTTTATAGTTAATTATTATTAAATATTTAATTAACAATCAATTAACATTTTTATTTGTTTTTGCTTGATATTCATGTAGTTACGTTTTTTTGAAAAGAATTTTAATTTTAAACGACTGAAATAAAATACCATATATGTTTTTCTAAAAAAACAACTCTTTTTGAATTTTTTTTTACTTTTTTTTTTCACAAATTTGTTAGAGCAATTAAGAAATTAGTGGAAAATTTTAAATGTTTGTGAGTTAAATGGATAACAATAACTATCAAGAAATCTGGAGCAATTGCCTAAAAATTATCAAAGACAACGTACCTTCAATAAGTTTTAGAACCTGGTTTGAGCCAATTGTTCCGCTTAAGTTAGAAGAAAACGTATTAACAATTCAGGTTCCAAGTCCTTTTTTTTATGAATATCTTGAAGAACAATATATAGATATTCTTAGAAAGACCTTACGTAAAGAATTGGGTGAAACTGCCAAATTAGAGTATAGTGTTGTAATGGAAAACAGTATTTATTCTAATAATAAACCTTTTACGGTTAAGTTTCCAACAAATTACAAAGCTGAATTAACCAATAAACCGGTTACTGTTCCAATGAGCTCTGAGGAAAAATCTATAAAAAATCCATTCATTATTCCTGGAATTAAAAAATTGCATGTTGACCCCAGATTGAACCCTGACAATAATTTTACAAATTTTGTAGAAGGAGAATGCAACAGGTTGGCAAGATCAGCAGGAGATGCTGTTGGTGATAATCCTGGTGGTACTGCTTTTAATCCATTGTTTTTATATGGTGATTCTGGTTTAGGAAAAACTCATTTATCGCAGGCAATTGGTATTAAGGTTAAAGAAAAGTTTCCAGAAAAAACTGTATTATACGTAAATGCTAATAAATTTCAGACACAATTTGTTGAGTCTGTTAGAAATAATAACAAAAATGATTTTCTGCATTTTTATCAAATGATTGATGTATTAATAATTGATGATGTTCATGAATTTGCAGGTAAGGAAAAAACTCAGGACATTTTCTTCCATATATTTAATCATTTACATCAATCTGGCAAACAACTTATTCTAACATCTGATAAGGCGCCTGTTGAAATGCAAGGAATGGAACAGCGTTTATTATCAAGATTTAAATGGGGTTTATCAGCTGATTTACAAGCTCCTGATTACGAGACCAGAATTGCAATTTTACGTCAAAAAATATACCACGATGGTATCGATATGTCTGATGAAGTAATTGATTATATTGCTTCTCATATTACATCAAATATTCGTGAGTTGGAAGGAGCTTTGATCTCATTGTTAGCCCAATCTACTTTAAATAAAAAAGAGATTACACTTGAGTTGGCAAAACAAATGATCGACAGATTAGTTAAAAACTCAAAAAAAGAAATCTCTGTAGATTATATACAAAAGGTTGTATGCGATTATTTCAGCCTGTCGCCTGATTTACTTCAATCTAAAACAAGAAAAAGAGAAATAGTACAAGCACGACAAATAGCCATGTATTTCTCTAAAACCATGACAAAATCGTCTTTAGCATCAATAGGTGCATTGATTGGAGGGAAAGATCATGCTACTGTTCTACATGCCTGCAAAACAGTTAATAACTTAATGGATACCGACAAGCGATTTAAAGGACAGATTGAATCCATTGAAAAGAAATTAAAAGTTTAAGACTGCCTTAGGCAGAAGTATTTGAAAGGCTCCTTGATTAGGAGCCTTTTTTTATTGCGCACAGAATAATTTTTGTTTTTGCATTTTGATTTATAATCAAAAAGAAAATTATGAAGTTTTATTTTTTAAAGTCAGAATAAGCATCTAATAATTACTAATAATCAACTTCCTAAGTTATTTTTTGTAATTTTATGCTGATCGCAAATCATTACTAATTGGTGAAGTATAGAATAAACATAAAGCATAATTTTTATCTGATTATTATTCCTATAATTGGTTTTGCAAGTTCATGCAATCAAAATCTAAAACAAGATATAAGTTTATTTGCTGCAGCTGGAACCATGCTCCATTGCAACGAAATATGTGACTCAATAATTAGTCATTATAATTTGAACATTGAAAAGAATTATGCTGCTTCTGGTTCTCTAGCCCGACAAATTCAAGCGGGTGCTCAAGCTGATATTTTTATATCAGCAAATAAGCAATGGATTGACTTTTTAAGTGATAATGAATTAATCTTAGAAAATTCAATCAGTGAAATTGCTGGAAATAAACTTGTAGTCATCTGCCCCATTGGTAAAAAACTGGAATTAGACTTTTCAAAACAATTTGACATTAGATCTACTATCTCTAATAATATTTCGATTGGAGAACCTCAATATGTTCCAGCTGGAAAATATGCCAAGCAAGCCTTGGATTCACTACATTGGTTTGATAAAATCAGACATAAAATCATATTAGCTAAGGATGTTACTTCGGTTGTGCATTATGTTGAACTAGGCGAATGCGATTGGGCCATTGTGTATTACTCCGAAGCTTTAAAGTCAAATAAAGTTAAAATTGCCTACGAAATTCCACAGAAGCTCTACTCTCCTATTCAGTTTTACATGGTTTTAATCAAGGAAACGGATCTATCAAAAAAAATATATCAATACTTTAAAAGTAATCGTGCAAAAAATATATTTGCCAAATATGGATTTATAACGAACAAACTAGATACTTTAGCTTTAACACCTCAATCATTTTAACATGTTTACAGCGGAAGAAATATCAGTCATTTTACTCACCTTAAAGGTTGCTTTTACAAGCACTTTACTAACTCTGCCTTTGGCAGTTTGGTTAGGCTGGATATTGGCTCGAAGGAACTTTATTGGGAAGTTTTTAGTTGAAGGATTGGTTAATATTCCACTGGTTGCACCTCCAGTTGTAACCGGTTATCTTTTACTAATGATTTTAGGAAGAAACGGAATTATTGGAAGTTGGCTTTATGAAACCTTGGGTATTAAACTGGCATTCAATTTTGCAGCTTTAATTATTGCATCTGTTGTGGTTTCGCTGCCTTTGGCAGTGCGAAATACCAAATCAGCTTTCGAATTGGTTGATCCCAATTATGAAAAAGCTTCCAGCTCTTTAGGAGCATCTAAATTAGGAACTTTTTTTAAAGTTTATTTGCCTTTGGCATTCCCTGGAATATTAAGTGGTGGAGTGTTGGCCTTCGCACGCAGCTTGGGTGAGTTT
>PKTC01000429.1 GCA_002869305.1 Marinilabiliales bacterium | reverse complement strand
CCAAAATAATTTGATATACCTATTCCATAAACATACTCAGAACGTGAGAGTTTCCATCTTTGAGAAAAGGTCAAAGTTGGAATCATTATCAGAAATAGAATTAATATGTTTTTAAATTTTTTCATATTACTGAAAGCAAAGTTATCTTTTTTTATTAAAATTAGTATAACAACCAGATAATTTTCAACTTTTTAGCATATTAAAAACGTTCTTATGAATGATTTGTTTCTCTCAATTTCTTTTATCTATACCCCACATTAGTTTATTTCGAAGCGTTTTATAAAAACTGGTATTATTTAACTTAATTAATTTCACCTTAAAATTTGCTTTGCTAATATTAATTTCTTCTGTATTCTTTATCATAATAGATCGATGATCAATCGAAGCAATATAGTTTAAAGATCGATCTTCAAGTTTCAACTTTAATTTAGCACTGTCAGGTATAACTATAGGTCTAACAGTTAAATTGTGCGGTGAAATTTGAGAAATTATAAAATTTCCTGACTGCGGCGTAATAATAGGTCCTCCAACACTCAACGAATACGCTGTAGAACCAGTAGGAGTTGAAATAATTAATCCGTCAGCCCAATAGGAATTTAAAAATTCATCATTAATATAAACATGAACTGTGATCATGGCGGAATCAACCTTCTGTACAGAAATCTCATTTAAGCTATATGGAAAATCCTTGAATAAACCAGATGATGTTTCTAACCTCAACAATGTTCTTTCTTCTATGGAGTATTCTTTTAAAAATATATCATTCATAGCTGATTCTATTTCCTCCTTTGCAATACTAGCTAAGAATCCTAATTTCCCAGTATTTATTCCAACAATAGGAATACCTGAATCTCTAACTATTGTAACAGCATCCAATATGGTTCCATCTCCTCCAATACTAAACAACATATCTATTTTACCTCTAATTTGCTCATGCTTAGAAAAGATATCGATAGTTTCTGTATTCAATTTTATTTCTCTTTCTAAAAAATCGTAGAACTTCTTGTATATTGTTATCTCAACTTTTTTCTCTTTTAATATCTGGAAAAAAAGCTCTATATAATCCTTAAATCCTTTATCGAAATTTCGACCAAAAATTGCAACTTTCATATTATTCCTAAATTAAAGGTGCTCCAAGATGAACAAATATTCCTTGTTCTCCAAATTTATTCAATGAATATTCAATTCGCAAAACTTTATCGTAATAAGTTACTAAATCTAATCCAATCCCCCCACTGTATAAAAACTCATTGGTTATTGCATTATTCATTGAGTAGTTTGAATCAACGTAACCAGTGTCGAAAAAAATGTTAGTATACAAGGCAAAATGTACTTTGCTGAATTTGGCTGTTGGAATGATATTAATGTTAAAGTTCGTTTGTGGAATGATCTCATACTTAAAATTCGCTTTTGAAATATAAAAACTGTTGCCGTTTGAAACATAATATTCCATTCCCCTTAAATAATTATCATATCCAATTGCTTCTGAAAAGTAAAATGAATTTTTATTCTTTATATATAACTGCCCTGTTATACTAGTAGTTAAAAAAAACTTCTGGGCAAGCCTAATATTTTCATCTAAGATTGTTCTAAACTTGAAATTCCCATAACTACTAAACACTCCAAGCCCCTCCTTCTGAATTAATAAATTTATACGAATCCCTTCTAAAGGATATATTTTCGAGTTTCTTTTGTCATAATCGAATATATATCCAAGGGTTATAAACTCTATGTTACTATTTTGCTCGAAAAAATAATTATCATTTAATATTAAAACTGAATCGTTAATCGAAACGTTTGAATATTTTAGATTAAATAAATGATTTGTATATAGTTGTGGTCGATAAGTGTAAAAATTAGAGATTTGTATTTTTTCCCTGGCATATTTATTTGTTAGTTTTAAATATTCTAATTCATCATTAAAAACATTAAATGGCACTTCATGATTTCTAATATATCTTAGGTCAAGGCCTATTCCTATTTTTTGATTTTTATCAACATAAGGTTTGTAATAAAATAGATTCAGCTCGTTATTAAATCCAAAAATTGTTTTCAATTTCAAAATTTCTTTCCTGCCTCTGAAATTATTAATCAATAAATATAATCCATAATTAATTCGCGACCATTCCTGATTTTTTAAAAATGAGCTAAAGTTTCGATCTGCATGTTCTAATACAGGGTAAGGCCATACGTACCATCGTTCCTGCATATCAATTATCATGGCTAAATTATTGGAATCACAAGTATATGTTATAGTTACAAAATTAAACAGAGACGTATTTAACAAATTTTCACGGGACCTCTCTATTAACTCAGGGAGTTCATATAAGGAGATTTCTTCACCAAGTTCGAATTCGAGTTCCCTTTTAACAACATCTTCCTTTGTTAGCGTATTTCCGCTAATTATAATTTTATTAATTATGCAAGTGGTAGAAGCTTCGTGCTGTTTTTGTGAATAAGAAAAAATGGAGGAAAATAAAACGAAGAAAAATAGTCCGAAACTTTTTTTTACAACAATTCTCAAAAACATATCAGGTATTTAAAAATCGCATGAATAGATCATACCTTTCATTGTACAAATCATCCTGCTCGTCAAATTCCATGAACGATGCCTTAATATTGTATTCGTAACGATTAAAGGTCTGTATAATAGAAGTTAAGTCAGTAATATTTACTTTTAGTGTAACCTCTAACTTGGTCGAATCGGGTTGAGTATTAACATACATACTCAATATTTTTGCATCATTTGATTCGACAATTTGAGAAATCTCAGTCATAGAATAATCACTCTCAGTAATATCTAAAACTATGATTCCACCGGGTTTTTCAATAGCAGATAATTTTGAAAAGAAATGTAGCAAATCTCTCATCTGCACCACACCCAAAAATTTATTTTGCTCATCAAGTATCGGAATTATAGATAACTTCAAAAGGGCAGCAACCTCCATTACTTCATAAATATGTTGATTGTAACGCACCGATGGACGTATCAATGATAATTTGTGATTTCCAATGGCTTCATTTGGATTATTTAAATCAAAAATATCAGTGTCGGATATCATACCTAAGAACTCCTCGTTATTAACAATGGGCAAATGAGAAATACGAAATACCTCCATCCAATTTAAAGCTTCAACGGCTGTATCGGATGTGCGCAATGAAGGAATTTCATCTGATATTAAATCTTTTGCCAACATAGTTTAACAGTTCTCAAAAATACTCGTATTTTTGTTCAATTAACAACAATAACAGTACGATTGTTTATTTATTGTCAAATAGCCAAATATGACCAGACTAAGTGTAAATATAAATAAAATTGCAACATTAAGAAATGCAAGAGGTGGAAATATTCCGAATGTTTTAGATGCTGCAATTAATTGTGAAAGATTCGGCGCAGAAGGAATTACTGTCCATCCAAGGCCTGACGAAAGGCATATTCGATACCAGGATGTTTATGATATCAAACCAATAATTACTACAGAATTTAACATTGAAGGTTATCCTTCACAAGAGTTTATAAAATTGGTTTTAAAAGTTAAACCTGATCAGGTGACTTTAGTGCCAGATCCGCCTGATGCTTTAACTTCTAATGCTGGTTGGGATACAATTAAAAATAAGGAGTTTTTAAAAGAAATAATTGCGAAATTTCATTCTGAAAATATTCGAACTTCAATTTTTATTGAGACTGATTCCGAACTGATTAAAAATGCAGCTGAAACTGGAACGGACAGAGTAGAATTATATACAGAACCTTATGCTGAGAATTATAGCAGCAACAAAGAACTAGCCATTGAACCTTTTATAAAAGCTGCAGAAATTGCAAATACAGTAGGGCTTGGAATAAATGCCGGACATGATTTAAACCTGGATAACCTAAAGTATTTTAATCAAAATATTCCTGGATTGTTAGAAGTTTCAATTGGACATGCCTTGATTTCTGATGCCTTATATTTGGGACTTGAAAATACCGTTCAATTGTATCTTCGTGAATTGAAATAGAATTACATGAAATTATTCTATCGAAAATATGGTCAAGGTCCACCACTAATAATTGTTCATGGACTTTATGGATCGTCTGACAATTGGGTGTCTATTGCACGAAAGTTAGCTAAAAATTTTGAAGTCTACCTTATCGATCAACGAAATCATGGAAAATCACCTCATTCCGCAGATCATAATTACGACCTGCTTAAAGAAGATTTGCGTGAATTTATGGATAACCAATCCATTGAAAAAGCTATTATTATTGGGCATTCTATGGGTGGAAAAACAGCCATGTTTTTCGCAGTAGATTATCCCGAAAGAATAAGTCATTTAATAGTTGCTGATATTTCGCCAAGATCATATGAAGAAACAAACTCTGAGCAACAACTAGTTCACGCCAAGATTATTCACGCCATGTATAATCTTGATTTTTATGGAATCGAGAACCGAGATGAAATTGATGATATTTTAGCAAAAGATATTCCTGATGACAGGGTACGTCAATTTCTGTTAAAAAATGTAAAACGATCCAAGGATAATGAATATAGCTGGATTATTAATATTAAGACAATCCGTAATGAACTTAAAAATATTTTGATTGGATTAAATGAAAATCAAAAAGAAATCGTTGGATTTCCAGTATTATTTCTAAAAGGGGAAAAATCTGATTACATAGTTGAAAAAGATTTTAAACTAATATCAAGGATATTTCCATATGCTGATATTGAAACTATTCCAGATTCAGGACACTGGTTGCATGCCGAACAACCCGAGCTGTTCTTAAACAAAATTGAATATTTTATTTTACAGTAATCTATTTTCGGTAGTAGATTCAACATTTTCATGCTCTATTATACTCTCTCCTTTATATTTAAGTAATAACTGAGCTATGGCTAAAACATCTTTCTCGCAATATTTAACAATTCTGTTTATATCCTTTTCCTTATAATAAACATCAGCAACCATACTTCCATCAATATCATCCTTTGGTGTAGGTATATTAAAAATCTGCGTTAGTAAATTTAAGGAAGTGTAATTTTTATAATCACCAAACTTCCATAGCTCCATGGTATCTAAAAACATTACTTCCCATGGCTTTTTGCCAGCCGTATCAAGCAATTTGGGCAACTTAACACCATTTATTAACATTCTCCGGGCTATATATGGGAAATCGAATTCTTTACCATTGTGTGCACATAACTGAAGCTCTGAATTCGAAGCATGATATTTTTTAAGCATT
>PKTC01000262.1 GCA_002869305.1 Marinilabiliales bacterium | reverse complement strand
CCATTTAAAAACTAATACAAAGAGTAAGTCAAAACCAATGTTAAAAAAAGTGGATACGATTAAAAAATAAAGTGGAGTTTTGGAATCACCAAGTCCTCTAAGAATGGCACTTGTTCCATTAAATCCGAATGAAACGATAACACCACCAATAAAAATATTAAAGTAAGTTTTTGCTTGCGGAATAATTTCCTCTGGTAATTGTAAAAATCTAAAAATACTTTCACTAAAGATTATGCCTACAATACTTATTGCAATTGAGGCAAAGAACAAAAAGATAAACAAAGTATCAATGGTTCGTTTTACTTTTTCAATTTCTTTAGCACCAAAATACTGGGAAATTACTATGGTGCTTCCCGATGCAATACCAATGATTAAGGAGATAAATGCAAAAATAATAGGGAAGGATGCTCCAACAGCTGCAAGTGCTTCTTTACCAATAAAGTTTCCAACAATAATGCTGTCAACAATATTGTACAGTTGCTGAAAAATATTTCCAAAAAGCATCGGAAGAGCAAACTTCAATATCAGAGAACCTGATTTTCCTTCGGTTAAATCTTTCATTAATTATTTTTAAAGATTGTAAAGCTGCCGAATTAAAATTTATTATCAAAATATTAATTTGAATGTTTTGGTCTGTGAGCCCATTAATTATATGAAGCAATGTTTTAGTTCAATTACCCTGTAGAATTTTTTCTTAGGTTACCTTATCTTTTTCCTGATCGAATTTTTTGTAGAGCTCATCTTTTGCGATAGTTTTTAATTGCCTTACAGCCTCAAAAATCTCCAAATAGGATGTATATAAAGGTGTAATTCCTAATCGAATATTGTCTGGTTCCCTAAAATCAGGAATTATAACTTTGTCTTGTATGTTAGGATCAATAAGAGATTTGCAGATACGATAAGCTTCCTTATGCTTAAGTGAAATATGCGATCCTCGATGCTTAGCATCTCGGGGAGTACCTAATTGATAGCCTATTGGTTTTAATTCCTGGTCAAAAAGCTCAATAAAATAATCTATTTGGTTGATGCTCTTTTTTCTAAGATTATGTATTCCTGCCTCCAACATGATATCCAATGCAGGTTCCATTGCCGACAAGGATAATAACGGTGGTGTACCAGCAAGATATTTCCTGATTCCTTTGGCTGATTTATATTTTAAACCAAATTCAAACGGATTGTTTTCGCCAAACCAACCCCAAATTGGTTGTTGTATTTTTTCTTGAAGATCTTTCCTTACATATAAAAACGCTGTGGACCCAGGACCACCATTGAGATATTTGTAAGTGCAACCAATCGCTACGTCAACATTGCAATCATTTAAATATATTGGAACTGCTCCAACAGAGTGACTTAAATCCCATAACATGAGGGCATTATTACGATGTGCTAGTTGGGTAACAGCTTTCATATCATGCATGTATGCACTTTTAAATACAACGTGCGACAATGCAACCAGAGCAGTGTCAGGATTGATTAAGCTTTGCAATTCGGATAATGAAATAGTCAAATCATCTTTCGATTTTGCCAGGCTTAACTGATGTTTGTTTCCAAATAAGTCTATAAGTCCTTGTAAAAGATATATATCAGATGGAAAATTTAACTCATCACTGACAATTTTAGTTTTTCCTTCTTGCAATTTTAAAACTCCATAGGCGAGTTTAAAAAGATTAACTGATGTAGAGTCTGCTATAATTACTTCTTCTGCTTTAGCTCCAATTAAATGTGCTATTTTTTTTGCAATTTTTTGCGAACGATTATACCATCCTTCGTTCCAACTCCTAATAAGCCTTTCGCCCCATTCTTTCTGAATTACATTTTGAAGATGATCCGGAGTTGTTTTAGGCAATGCCCCAAGGGAATTTCCATCCAAATAAATTAAATTCGGATCATTAAATTCAAAACGATCTCTAAATTTCTTGAGAGAATCATTTAAGTCAAGTTCTTGAGCAAAATCTATCGTAAATTTATTCATTTTCTAGCCAAGATTTTTTCGGCAAATGGCATAATCTCATTTACCCACATTGAATACATAATTCCCGAAGGATGCAAGCCATCAAAGGCAATTAATTCTGGTTGTTTGGCAGCCTGCCTTGAAATGTTTGTGACATTAACATAATATACTCCTGCCTTTATGCTTTCTTCTTTATTTACTGCGTTAAAATCATCAATTTCCTTGGCAATTAATTCAATGTTACGCTCTTTGGCAAAAGGTGTTACTCCCCAATCGGGAATAGAAATAACGACTACTTTATAAGGATCATTTTCAGCAAATTCTATAGCTTTATGTAATAATTGAGTAAATTCCTCTCTATAATTATTTAAATCACGCCCTCGGTATTGATTGTTAACACCTATGAGCAGAGTAACCAGATCATATTTCTCAAGAGTTATCGCTGTGTCAATTCCTAATAATAGTTCATCGGTAGTCCAACCGGTTTTAGCAACTATTTTATAATTATCTATATTTATACCTGCTTTGTTTAAGCTGTCGATTAATTGCACTGGATATCGTTCATATACATCAACACTTTCACCTATTGTGTAAGAATCTCCTAATGCTAGATATTTATATGTTTTAGAATTCATATCATCTGGATTACAGGCTATAGTATAAAAGATTACTAACAGAATTAATACTTTATTTTTACTTTGCATAATAAGATTGGTTTCAAAACCAGAAAATTAATCATAAATGCCTGAAATTCCAATTGCACTCTAACAGAAATGGAACACATTTATTCTTTATAAAAAAACCTCGATACTATCGAGGTTTCAATATAGCATAAAGTATAATGTTATTTTCTCTCAAGTTTAACAGTAAAATGTCTCATTATTGGAGCTTCGTCTATAATATTAAATCCTTTTGTTATTTGTTCTCTACGATCAAATACATTTTTAAGAGCGACAGCAATAACATCCATATGATTGTTGGTGTATACTCTTCTGGGAATAGCTAATCGAAGTAATTCCAAAGCAGGATAGCGATTTTCTCTTGTGTCAGGATCTCTGTCGGCCAATAGGGTACCTATTTCAACACCACGAATTCCTGCTTCAAGATAAAGTTCTACAGCTAAGGTTTGAGCAATATACTCTTCCTTGGGAACAAGCGGTAGAAACTTTTTAGCATTTACAAAAATTGCATGCCCACCATATGGCTTTTGCACTGGGATTCCGAAATCAGTTAATTTTTGACCCAAATAAGCAACTTGCTTAATTCGTGTATTTAGATAATCAAATTCAGTACCTTCATCAAGTCCTTGTGCCAATGCATTCATATCACGACCAGACATTCCTCCATATGTAATAAACCCTTCGAAAACAATATTGAAAACAGTAGCCTTTTTAAATGTTTCTTCACTTTTCAAGGCTATGAATCCACCCATGTTTACTATAGCATCTTTCTTACTACTCATAGTCATGCCGTCAGCATAAGAAAACATTTCCTTTACAATTTCTTTGATGGTTTTATTTTCGTAACCTTTTTCGCGAATTTTAATGAAATATGCATTCTCTGCAAAACGAGCTGAATCATAATATACAGGAATATTGTATTTATCAGCAATGGCTCTGATGCCTTTCATGTTTTCGATTGATACTGGTTGTCCTCCCGAAGAATTACAGGTAACAGTTAATATAATAAAAGGAATTTTTTCTGGTGTGTGCTCCTTTATCGTATTCTCCAATTTTGTGAGATCAACATTTCCTTTAAAAGGATGATCTATTTCAGTATCAAAAGCTTCATCAATTGTACAATCAATTGCTTTTGCTTTTCTAAATTCGATATGACCTTTGGTTGTATCAAAATGTGAATTTCCTGGAACAAGATCACCTTCTTTTACTGTTGCGGAGAAAAGTACGTTTTCTGCTGCTCTGCCTTGATGAGTTGGAAGGAAATATTCAAACCCTAACAATTCTTTGATTGTATTTTTTAAATTATAGTAAGATGATGCTCCAGCATAGCTTTCATCTCCGAGCATCATTGCCGACCATTGTTTATCGCTCATTGCTCCAGTACCGGAGTCGGTTAATAAATCAATGAAAACCTGGTTGCTCTTTAAATTGAATAAGTTGTAGTTGGCTTCTTTAATCCACTTTTCACGTTCTTCACGTGTGCTTTTTTTAATGGTTTCAACCATCTTTATTTTATATGATTCTGCAAATGGAAGTTCCATGATATATAAATTTAAAATTTAACAAATTAATAATTGAATAAATCAAATGGAGTTGTTCTCTTATGAATAAGAGTTTCTAGAAATGAAAAGAGTCTCTTTTCTTAATATTAAGATAAACGTGTTTTGCTGAAAATAATATGTTCATGGTAATTGTCAATCAGCATTTTTTTATTTGCGGTACAAATATACGAGTTTCTATAATAATTGCATAAAATTAAATACTTTTGTGGTATAATTATAACTCATATTATTTTATAACATCTTCAAAATAAGCTCTCTAATGATTAGATTCCTGTTAGTATTCTCTTTCATGTTTTTTTTAAGCTCTATGTCAAGTGCTCAAACGATTGATACGGTTTTAGTTGATAGTGTAATAATAGAAATTTACGAAAAAGATTTTAATGAACAGAATGATACATTATTAAATGATAGTGAACTTTATTTTGAAAATCAATCAGATTCTATATTTCGCAAAGATTCAATCCACTCAATTCAGATTAATGATACGGTAACTTCCGAATTAACTAAAAATGTATATAGTCAGGATTCTGTTCCAGTAATTAAAACATATGAAGAGGTTCTGGAGATTATAAAAGATTCATTGTACTTTGAGGATCCCGACACATTACACTATGTAATTTATAACCTAAAAAACTTAATGAGTTCAGATTCTATAGTATTAAAAGATTCAACAAAGCAAGCTATTCAAAAGCTAATTCAATATTCAACAACTCGGAAAATTGATACAGTTATCAGTTATTTAAAGAAACATCTAGAACTGGCCTTCGAAAAAGAATATCAGGATTCTAGTTTGAAAGTTTATAATGATTCAATATTTGCGGCTGTTAAATTTTTAATTGAAAGTATACCTCAAGATTCTGTAAAACTTTCATTTACAAATTTAATTAATGACTCAGTTTTATTTGAGGTTGCTGAGAATGAAGTAGATTCTGTGCGCATAAATTTATATGATAATAGGGGAGAATATGCAACTTTGTGGATCATTAAATCTGATAAATCTGTTTTTGATATTTATTTAGAAGATGGTATTTAT
>PKTC01000208.1 GCA_002869305.1 Marinilabiliales bacterium | reverse complement strand
TATTATGAATTGAGGTTTGACTATCCCTTAATGAATGATATTATGAAAATAATGAAAGAAGAAAATATTGAACAAGTTGATCAAAACTTTGAGCTATCATGCTCTATAACTTTAGCATTAAGGAAAGCAGAAGTTAACAAAGTGCTCAGTAAGTTTGATAGAATAGAAAATTTAAAAATTGATTATATAACAACAAAATAAATAGATAATAAATACATAAATCTAAAACTCGGATTAATGGAAAACAAACATTTAATTTCAATCACGGATTATACAAAAGAAGAGATCTTTAAGATATTAGATCTTGCTGAAGATTTCGAAAAAAATCCGAATCAAAACCTTTTGAACAACAAGGTAGTCGCAACACTCTTTTTTGAACCTTCGACCAGAACCAGATTAAGCTTCGAAAGTGCAATTAGCCGCTTGGGTGGAAAATATATTGGATTTACTGATGCAAGTTCTTCAAGTGTATCCAAAGGGGAATCTGTTAAAGATACGATTATGACAGTTGCTAATTATAGCGATATGATCGTGATGCGACATCCCATAGAAGGAAGCGCTCGTTGGGCAAGCGAAGTTTCTCGCGTACCAATTGTAAATGCTGGGGATGGAGCGAATCAACATCCTACTCAAACTATGTTAGATTTATATTCAATTCGAAAAACACAAGGAACATTAGATAATTTAAATGTGTGCTTTGTTGGTGATCTAAAATATGGAAGAACAGTTCATTCATTACTTCAAGCAATGGCCATGTTTAATACATCTTATAACTTTGTTTCTCCAAAAGAATTAAGAATTCCTGATGAATATAAGCTATTCTTGGATCGAAAAGTATTGAAATACGAAGAACACAGAGAACTTGATGAAATTATTGCTGATGCTGACATAATATATATGACCCGTATTCAACGTGAAAGATTTTCAGATCCGATGGAATATGAAAAAACAAAGAATGCCTATGTTCTTAAAAATGAAATGCTAAAAGATACCAAAGAAAACATGAAGGTATTGCATCCACTGCCAAGAGTAAATGAAATTCACACCAATGTGGATGAAAACCATAAAGCATACTATTTTACTCAAGCTTTGAATGGTGTTTATACACGACAAGCAATTATAACATACATTTTAGGACTTAAATAATTTGAATTATGGAAATGAACGATAAAAAACTTCAAGTAAGTGCCATTAAAGATGGAACTGTAATTGATCATATACCAGCAAACAATCTTTTCAAAGTAATTAATATTTTAAACCTTGATAAAGTAGAAACACAAATGACATTTGGTTCTAATTTTGAGAGTAAAAAACTAGGTTTAAAAGCTATAATTAAGCTTTCAGATGTATTTTTTGAAAATGATGATATTAATAAAATTGCCTTAGTTGCACCAGAAGCAAAATTAAACATCATTAAAGATTATAATGTTGTTGAAAAGAAAATAGTTGAAGTACCAGATTCAATTAATGGAATAGCTAAATGCATGAATCCGAAATGTATTACAAACCATGAAGGGATTGTTACTAGATTTACTGTTGTTTCAAAGAAAGATGTTGCAATAAAATGTCATTATTGTGAAAAAATCACTGATGCTGAGCATATGGAGATTTCGTAAACTGGAATAAATTAATAAAAGTTCTTATAAGAAATTTGTAAGAACTTTTATTTTTTTCACTATTAATTTCGAGGTAAACTAATCCAGAATGTAGTTCCTTTCCCCAATTCACTTTCTACACTTAACTGCCCTCCATTCTTCTCAACAAATTCTTTACATAACTTTAATCCTAATCCTGAACCTTTTTCTTTATTAGTGCCTAAAGAGGTAAATTTTGAATCCAAATCAAATAAGTTATCCAAAACCTCGGGTTGAATGCCTACACCATTATCAACTACACCAATAACAATTTCTTCTTCACTACTATTTGAGATTATTTCAATCTTACCTTCTTCGGGTGTAAATTTTATTGCATTTGAAATTAGGTTTCTTACCACTGTATTTATCATATCATAATCAGCAAATATTAGTATCTCCTCTTCTAGTGAATTCTTGAGGTTAATGTTTTTTGTTTCAGCTTTTAAGATAAAAATGTTACAATTATCATCTATCAAATCATTAATAATAAATTTTTTAGGCTTATATATAATTTCTCCTGAGCTAGAACTAGCCCATTTAAGAAGATTATCAAGTAAATTAAATGTTTGTTTTGCATTGCTAGTTATAGTTTCCAATAACTTCTTTCTTTCCTTGTTATTGAATTCGTCATGAGAAGTCCATAAAAACTCACCAAGATTATACAAACTTCCCAGTGGACCTCTTAAATCATGCGCAATAATTGAAAAAAACTTATTTTTGGTTTTATTTAGTTCAATAAGTGATCTATTATCTTCTTGTATCTTCTGTTTTTGATATTTTAGGATTTTGTTTGTTTTTCTTTTTTGAAGGAAATAATACAATATAACCAGCACAAGAAAAGCCATAAAGGTAAAACAAAAGATAAAAGAATAACTTACAATCTTTTGTCTTTTTACCGTTTCTTCGTATATAGCATCTTTACGTTTTTGAGTTAGTTCAATAGCTTGTTTTTCCTTTTCATATTCATATTGATACTGAAGTTGTGTAACTGTCTTTATATTCTCATCATTATAAACACTATCACTCAATGCTTTGTATAGTATATAATTCGAATATGCATTTTCATAATCTTCATTTTTTGCATCAATTTCTGATAAGTACTTATAAATAATAATCTGTTCATTCAATAAACCTATATCTTTTGCAATTGATAACGCTTCTTTAAAATGATCTTTTGCCTTTCTATCATTATTTGTTGCTAAATATATTCGACCATATAAGATATGTGAGACACTAATTCCTTGTTTATTATTTAAATCTGCTCTTATCGCAAAGCAAGTATCATTATATGAAAGAGCTTTTTCATAGTTTTTTAAATTTAAATATATATGAGAAATATTTTCACAAGCATGAGCTATTCCAACTCGATAATTTAGTTTCCTCTGAATAGATAGACTTTTTCGTGCGTAAAACAATGCTTTAGTATAATCTCCTAATTTTCTATGAATAACCGAAATATTCGAATTGGTAATAGCCATTCCATCTTCATTATTCAATTTAGTTTCAATTTCTAGGCACTTATTATATTGTTCCAATGCCTTCTCAATTTCATTTAACTGCTCATGAATTAGCCCAATGTTATTATATGACATAGATACCCCTTCCATGTCACCAATCGTTTCATACATTTTTAATCCATCATAAAATAATGATAAGGCTTTTTGATAATTACCTAGATTCCAGTATACTAAACCTTTGTTATTATCAATATTAGCTAGTAATATGCTATCTTTTACCTCTAATGCATATATATAACTTTTATCAAAATATGAAAGTGCTTTTGCGTATTCAGAAGTATTCCAGAATAATATCCCCAAATCAGAATACACATTAGCCAATCCTAACTTGTTATCTAGTATAAAAAATAATTCTTTTGCTTTATGATAATATTCTTCTGTGATAGGATAATCTCCTTTATACTCATATTGTATCGCAATTTTTCTAAGAAGGTTTGCATAATTCAGAGAGTCTTGTAATTTCAAGTAAATATTAGATGACTGTGTAAATTTTATAATTGCAGAATCATAGAGGTCATGGCTAGAATAATATTGACCCAATAATTTTAAATTTTTAGCTTTTAATGTATTATCATAAGCACTAACTAGCTTAGTTGCTTTCTTAAGGCTGTCTATTTTATCAGAATGATGCTGAAGTAAAATTTTAACATCATTAAATATTTTACTTGTATCATTCAACGAACTTGAAAAGGCTGAAGAACTAGTTACCAAAAGGTATATAAAAGCTCCTAAAACAATAAGGATCTTAAATTTTTTCATCCCATAAAAATACTAAATTGCCTAATCATAGAAAACATAAAGGGCTATGTAATCGCATAACCCTAAATATATAATAGTTTTAAACTAATTATCTAATTCGGTCCATACTCCGAACCAAGGCCTCATCTTTTCCGATTGCTCTAATTGCTAGATAAGTTATAATTGCAGAAATTATTGGAAAAATAGCTGTAATTTGGTAACTAACAATTCCATCAAGCTGTTTGGAAAAATTTTGAATGTAATAGTAATTTAATCCAAGGTAACCTACCATAAGCAATAGATTAAAAAAGTTTATTCGCATTTGAAGAACTCTCTTTTTAAATAGAAAGATGCTAAAAAATGAAATAAAAACAATTATGATCAACAAAATCATTGGAGGAATAGTCAATAAATACATTCCTTCTTCATTTTCAACTGAAAGTCCATTATAACTGAAGATAAACAGTTGTCCATTTGCTCCTAACAATTCAGCAAAGGGAAAAATAAAAATAGAAGCCATTAAAAGTGAAACTACCAATAAGTATATGGATTGTATCCGTTGAATCATAGTACCTAAATAATATAATAAGATTTGACCTGGTTTAGTTAGTGCAAAACTAAATCTTTTTACTAATTAAACAACAGAAAACTTTGGTTTTATAGCATAAATTCACCCAAAGATTTTCTAAATCTTTTTCTCTGTTCTCTTTCAATCAGGTCATCTGGGAATAATTTTATATCTCCTTTATAACCAATAGCCATTAGTGCCAGCGGTTCAAACTCATCATCTATATCGAAATAGTTTCTAACTTTATCAATACTGTATCCGCCCATTTGGTGAACAGACAAATCAAGATAGGTAGCTTGTGCTAATAAATTGCCAACTGCCATTCCAGTATCATATTGAGCGAAACGATTAGGTGTATTTTTTACAGTAGAATTTTTCTTTGTAAGACTCAATACCAAGACCGGAGCATATTTGGCCCAATATTGATTGGCTTCTACCAAACTGTCCAATAGTTTTTGATAATTTTCATCCTTATTCTTAACTCCAAGTATAAACCTCCAAGGTTGTTCATTATAACTTGATGGAGCCCAACGGGCTGCTTCGAATAATGACTCCAACTTTTCATTTTCAATTGGTTTGGTTGAAAATATAACGGTACTATACCTTTCTTTAATAATGCTATTTAAATGACTCATAACTGTCTAATTTATAATACTAAAATATAAACACCAAAATACTAAAAGAGTTCAACTCTTAAAAGTCTTCGACTCTTAATTTAAATAATATGTTATTAAATATTGTTTTTAAGTCTAAAATCTTTGTTTTAGGTTTGATAATGAGGAAAGGAT
>PKTC01000289.1 GCA_002869305.1 Marinilabiliales bacterium | reverse complement strand
GAGAGTATTCGATGCAAGAGGAAATGGTGGCATTTATCAGGGACCAGTTGGCTTAATTACTCAGGAAAAGTATATTCAGTATTGGAGAAATATAAAAGAAAGAAATTAAGCTGAATCTTAAATATTTTTTCAAATTTTGCGCTTCAACGTTGATAGTTGATAAATTCTTGCTATTTATTATCAATCACTAACATATAAAGGCTAGGGATAAGGATTGTTTCTATTATTCTTAAATGTGTGATAAAATGAAGCATTTCATAACAAAAAAAGATTGCTTTTAAGGGCAATCTTAATCTTTTGAGCGGGAGACGGAACTCGAATCCGCGACCCTTAGCTTGGAAGGCTAATGCTCTACCAACTGAGCTACTCCCGCAATTTGGTGTGTGACTGAGTTTGGTTTTTTGTTTTGTTGCACCCGTTGTTATTCTGAATAATCTTTCACTAGCAAACTCACACTCAAAAACTCAAACATTTTTTGTGTGGAGAGGAGGATTCGAACCTCCGAAGTCATAAGACAGCAGATTTACAGTCTGCCCCAGTTGGCCGCTTTGGTATCTCCCCAACAATAATTTCATTACCGAGCCGATGGACGGATTCGAACCCCCGACCTGCTGATTACAAATCAGCTGCTCTGACCAGCTGAGCTACATCGGCAATGTTTAAAGAACGCACTAATAATTTAGCGAATGCAAAAGTATTAAAATTCCTGAAACTACAAACTTTTACATGGATTATTTTAATAAAAAAATAATTCTGTAGAAGCTATATTCATTAATGTTTTTGATAATGAGATTTTTAAAAATCTTTAAAGCTTAATCTTCTTTTAAAGCTTCCATCTCAATTTGCAACATAGCCATTTTAATGGCAGTTATTGCAGCTTCATCTCCTTTGTTGCCATGTTTACCACCTGCACGATCCTTTGCTTGTTGCAAATTGTCTGTTGTTAAAACACCAAAAATGAATGGAATATTATAATTCATATTTAGCTCTGTTACACCATGAGTAACGCTTTGGCATACAAAATCGAAATGACGTGTTTCACCCTGAATTACACACCCCAAACAGATAATAGCATCTAAATCGGCATATTCTGCCATAAATTGTGCCCCCAATGTCAACTCAACAGTTCCGGGCACATATTTTTTTAAAATATTTTCCTCTTTGGCTCCGTGTTTAAGTAAAGTTTCGTAAGCACCTTTAAGTAAGGCATCAGTTATTTCTCTATTCCACTCAGCTGTAACTATTCCAAATTTCATCTCCTTTGCAGATGGTACCGAATTTATATCGTAATCCGATAAGTTTTTTAGATTTGTTGCCATAATTTATATGTGTTAATTATTTAGGTCAAAGTTAAATCTTAGAAATAAAAAAATCCTGATTTCTCAGGATTTAATAATATATAATTTAGTTATTCTACTATTGCATTAACACTTCCACCTGAGCAATATATTTATCAATTTGGCGACCCTCAGTGGTGTTTGGAAATTCTCTCTTAATTCTCTTGTATGCATCCAATGCTTTATCATAATCACCATTTTGCTTGTGAACAAAAGCTACTTTCATTAAATATATTGGAGCCGTAAATTCATTTTCTGAAGCATTAACTGCTTTCGTATAAAATGTTAAAGCTTCATTCATATTTTCTAATTCCGTGTAAGCATCTCCAATGGCTCCATAAGCGATAGGGGCAACCATTTTATCATCAGATTCGAATTGTTTTAAGTATTCAATTGCATTTTCGTATTCACCTAAATGTAAATAGCTAATACCTGTATAATAGTTAGCTAAATTAGCTGATTTAGTAATACCGTATTCCTCTATTATATCAAGAAAACCTAGATAATTACCATCACCATTTAATGCCAAATTGAACGAATCACGCTCAAAATATTGTTCTGCCATCCACATCTGCGTTTTTGCTTCATTTTCTTTTGGTGTCATTACAAATCTATTATATCCTAAGTAACCACCAACTATAACAATAATAGCTGCAACAATTATGGTTAAACTCTTTTGATTTTCTTCTATGTAATGTTCTGTTTTACTTAAAGCATTTTCAACTGACTCAAATTGATCTGGGTGTGTTTCTTTCTTTTTGCTTACCATCTTTATAATTAATTAAAATATTATGCTTAAATCATTTGAATCGCAAATGTAATTCTTTTGCGTAATTTTTAAAATATTTTGTTTATAAAAATTGATATTAAATAATGTCTGTGCTTTTTATTTATTAGAATAATGAGAATCTTTGTAGAATATTTTTTCAAAAGATGTACCTGAAAGAACTATCACTTATAAACTTTAAGAATTATAGTCAGTCGGAATTAGATTTTTCGCCTAAAATAAATTGTTTTATTGGGCAAAACGGAGTTGGCAAAACGAATCTGCTTGATGCCATCTACTATTTGTCGATGTGCAAATCTTATTTAAATCCAATAGATAGCCAAAACATAAGGTATGATGAGGATTTCTTTGTTCTGCAAGGAGACTATTTACTAAAAGAAAAGCATGAAAACATTTATTGCGGATTAAAAAAGAATAAGAAGAAACAGTTTAAAAGAAATAAGAAGGAGTACCAAAAACTATCGGACCATATTGGTTTATTGCCGGTAGTTATGATCTCTCCCTTAGATAACAGTTTAATCCTTGAAGGTAGTGACGAGCGAAGAAAGTTTATGGATAGCGTTATATCACAATATGATAAAGTATATTTAGACAATTTAATACGATATAACAGGGCTTTGGTTCAAAGAAATAAACTGCTCAAAGATTTTTACCAAAACCGCAGTTTTGACAAGGATACGATTGAAATTTGGGATGATCAATTAATAGCATTAGGAGAGAAAATATATCATGTGCGTGTTAATTTTGTTGAAGAATTGATACCTATTTTTCAGGAGTATTATACTAGAATTTCTGGAAACAAGGAGCACGTTAAATTAGTGTACGATTCTCAGCTTCACGAAGGTAATTTTAAAGAATTAATGGCTGAAGCAATTGAAAAAGATCGTGTAGTTCAACATACTACGGTCGGAATTCATAAAGATGATCTATTATTAACTTTAGGAAATTACCCCATAAAAAAGGCTGCATCGCAAGGTCAACAAAAAACTTATTTGGTTTCGTTAAAGTTGGCTCAGTTCGATTTTATCAAACATATTAGTGGATTTAAACCAATATTGTTACTGGATGATATTTTCGATAAGTTCGACCGTTCCAGAGTCCGCCAAATTATCGAATTGGTTGCGGAGAATCATTTTGGGCAAATCTTTATAACTGATACAAGTCAGGACAGATTAGAAGAAATTTTAAAAGAAATTAATATCACACATCGAATATTTGTTATTGAATCTGCTGATAAGATTCTAGTAAAAAAGGTAGGCTAAATGAGGAAGAAGAATACACAAAAAATAGAAGATGTAATAAAAGAATACCTGAAGGCTTTAAAGATTGATGATAAGCTAAAGGAGGTTAAATTAATTAAATCTTGGGATGATATAGTTGGAAAGACTATAGCAAAATCAACAAGCAATATTTATATCCATAATCGCAAGTTGTTTGTTAAATTAAATTCTTCTGTAATTAGAAATGAATTATTTATGCTGCGCGATGGATTAAAAAAAGCTCTGAATGATAAGGCCGGCGAAGACATTATTGATGATATTATTCTAAAATAGCACTAAATTGCTATGCTGGAACTAATTCCAAACCAACTTATTTTCCTATATTCTTGAGTACTATAAGGTAAGTGACCATGGTAATATTCCATTTGAATTCGAAGTCCCGCTTTCCTTTTGTTGGTTGTTATTTTTGTTCCAATTGCAGTTCTAATATTAGGATAAAAGCTGTTTTGTTCAAAGGCTTTTAGATCCACACCACCTACCAATTGAAATATTTTCTCGCCGGTTTTTTCAAACTGAAATCCTATTTGAAACGAAAGTCGTTCTCGATATGCATTTGGTGTTAGAATATAACCAATTCCGGTATATAATTCTGAATAATTTATTTTTTTTAGTACAGTTAAATCCAGCTGCTCATAATTAACTGATTTATCATTTCTAATAAACTCTTCATTTCTTATCATATAATCATCACCTAAGTAAGATGAAATGTGAAATAATCTTAATCTGTAAGAAATGTTTTTATAATACGAAGAAAGATAAGCACTGGCTTTGTAATCATTATTAAATAATCCACCTAAGTAGGTAGTATTTTCAACATGTACTATTTCAAATTGAGTATATGAACCAGCTTCTAAACCTATTTCAAACTTTATATCACTAAGGTATAAACCAAAAAAAGGTTTACTGAAACCCAGGTTTACAGGAATAAATATTCCTTTATTTTTTTCCCCATCCTCAAGAATAATATACATGCCACCATAAATTTGACATGATAGTGGATCCAGATTAATAAGAGAAAAAATACGTTCTTCGGGCAAGAAAATAATTCCTTGAGATTTATGAGACTCTTCTTGTGAATAAGAATAAAAACAAAATAAGGTTAGAAAAAAAAAGATTATTAATGATCTCACTATTATTAATTCAAATTCAACTGAACTTTAAGTCATCTTCTGAAAGCTCTATATTTAAATATCTTGATGATGCATCAAGTGTAGAAAATATTTTATACCCATAATGCTTTACAGCCTGCAGTTCATAAATCATGGCCATTGCAGTTTCATATGGCCCTTTAGTTAAGGTGGCCCATTTAATTGATAAGTTTTGATCGTGAGCCAATGCGAATTCAAAAAGTTCTTTTATTTCCTTGTCAGATAATATTAGGTTTGCTTTTCGTAAATCACAAATTCCATACTTCAAATCAAGATATGCAGGGTCGCTAAATTCTTTTAACATACTTTGTTTGAAAAATTCGAGACAAATATCGCCATCAAAAGCTTCAATTATAAGTTTCCTTTTTTTATCAATTTTATAATTGTACTTAGCTTCTATTGAGATATTTTGTTTCGTTTTAACCAATTTAATATTGATTTTAAAAATGAATTATTACTATCAATATCTTTCTCTCTGGTTGAAAAAGAAATCTGATTCTTTTTTCATATTTTCCACAGAGTCAGATCAGTGAATGGCATTTTTTTGCAAAGATTCAGCAAACATTTTTCTTATGGTTCCTTCTTCGGCCATTTCAGGATTTGTATTACCAATTAATTTTCTAAAATCCTCAATCGCATTTTCTTTTTCTAACAATAGGGCTATGATTGGGCCTGAACTCATAAAGGTACATAAACTATCAAAAAATTCTTTACCTCTATGCATTG
>PKTC01000030.1 GCA_002869305.1 Marinilabiliales bacterium | reverse complement strand
AATTTAGTATAAGTTGCAGGGTTGCTTCTCGGAGTTCTGCCTATTGGGTTTTGATCAATTTCAATAATTTTTTGAATATCTAAATCTGCAGTGATTTTATCTATGCAGGTTAAATTAGCTTTATTTCCAGCAAGTTTATTTTCAAAATATTTTCCTATAATATTAAAAACTAAAGTTGACTTTCCTGCTCCGGAAACTCCGGTTACTGCGTTTAAAGCATTTAGACGAAATGATATATCAATGTTTTTTAAATTGTACAAACGAGCTCCTTTTATATGAAGCCATTTATCTTTTAAATTATTCTTTGAATTAGTAAATAAGATGTCTTTGGATAAATATTTTAGAGTCTCACTGTTTTTATTCTTTAAGGTTATAATATCAGAAATACGCTCATTAAATAGTATTTCTCCACCATCTTTTCCTGCGTATGGTCCAATGTCAATAACTCTATCAGAGTTCAACAATGTTTCATGATCATGCTCAACAACTAAAACTGTATTACCCTTATTTCGCAGTTCTTTAATTATGTTGATCATACGTTGATTATCTCTTGGATGAAGACCCATAGAAGGCTCATCTAAAATGTAAAGAATTCCTCGCAATCCATTTCCAACCTGAGTAGCCAAACGAATTCGCTGTGCTTCGCCTCCAGAAAGAGTTGTTGATTCTCGCATTAAATTCAAATACCCTAATCCCAGGTTCTCGAGAATGGTGCACCGTTCAATAATTTTTTCAATAATGGGTTTTGCAATTTNCAATTGAATTTTGGGAGTTTAAATTTTCTTTAAATAGCTCATTTAATTTGTGGATAGATAACACAGTATATTCGAAGATATTTTTTTGATCGAATGTAATCGATAGAGCTTTAGGATTTAGTCTTTTCCCTTTACAATGACTGCATTTTACAGTTTTTGCAAATCGAAGTATGTTTGGATTTCGGTCAACTCTCAAGATATTTTCCATTATAGGCAAAATACCCTTGTAAAAACCTTCTTCTCTCGGTTTAGCTGTAATTCCACTCCATTTCATTCTGGATTCAAGTGTGTGCTTTCCAAAAGGAATTTTTATTTTATTGCTTCCATTCAGAATAATATTTTTTTGTTCGTGAGTTAAATCCTTCCAGGGTATATCCACATTAAATCCTTCTGATTCGCATACCAGATTTAAAACATCAATTGTAACTTGTGAATAAATAGTATAGCCAGTTGGAGTAGTAATTTTAAGGGCACCATCACGTAAACTTTTATTAGGGTCTTTTATTAATAGCTCAGGATCGATTTGGTCTTCTACTCCTAAACCTTTACAATTTGGGCATGCACCTTCCAGACTGTTAAAAGAAAACAAACTTCGGTTTAGATTTATACCTGATTGATTTTTTGTTTTTTGTCCGGTTCTTGCAAAGAGTAAACGCAAATAATCATAAATTTCGCTAATTGTGCCAACAGTTGATCTTGGATTTCTGCTGATGGTTTTTTGATCAACTGAAATAGCTGGCATCAAACCTTCTATATGCTCAACTTCGGGTCTGGACATTTTGTCCAAAAATTGCCGAGCATAAGATGAAAAGGATTCAAAATATCTACGCTGGCTTTCTTTACAAATAATATCATAAACTAAAGATGATTTACCGGAACCTGAAACGCCTGTAAAACATGTAATTTGGTGATGTGGTATTTTTAAGCTAACATTTTTTAAGTTGTGTTCATTGGCTTTTTCAATGATTATATGTTGGTCTTTTTTATTCATATTTTCATAATTGAAATACAAAGATAGAGAATTAGCTATTTTATTAATATTTTTACTGTATTCAGTATTCACTAAAAAATAATAATAATGAAGAAAACACTTTTACTTTTTAGTATTTTATTTTCGGGCTTGACAATATTTTGTCAAAACACTCAGGTGGAAATTAAAACAGAATTTGGAAATATAATTGTAGAATTATATTCTGACAAAGCACCTGTAACATGCAGCAACTTTATAAAATACATTGAAAATGAAAAGTTTAAGGGCGCCAATTTCTATCGTGTTGTGAGAATGGATAATCAACCTAATAACGAAATAAAAATTGAAGTCATTCAAGGGGGTTTAGGTTTCGATGTTGAAGAATCGCCTTATCCACCCATAATCCACGAAATTACAAAAGAGACTGGAATTCTACATAAAAATGGTACGATATCAATGGCGCGCTCTAAACCTGGCACAGCGAGTTCGGAGTTTTTTATTTGTATAGGAGATCAGCCAGAACTCGATTATGGAGGTAAACGTAACCCTGATGGGCAGGGATTTGCTGCATTTGGGCAAGTTACTCAAGGAATGGAAGTTGTTAAAATAATACAAAAAAAGGATGATAAAGACCAAATGCTTTTGAAACCTATAAATATCGATTCAATAAAAATTTTAGAAAGTCTATAGCTGGATTGTAATAATTAATGTATATTCTCTACTAATTATTTGAATCTAGAAAAAACAACTTGATTTGAGTGATAGAAAATTAAAAGAAGAATTTATTTCTCTTATTGAGGAACATCAAGGAATTATCTATAAAGTTTCCAGGATGTATTGCGATAAAGAAGAATGCAGACGTGATTTGTTTCAAGATATTTTATTGCAGTTATGGCAGTCATATCCAAATTTCAATCACAAATCGAAGTTTTCAACATGGATGTATCGTGTTGCTTTGAATACCGCAATTGCACAGTTCCGGAAAGATAAAAAAAATAACTAAGAACCTATACCTGAGATACCTGCATATCTGCCTGAAGAGGAAAGCTATAAAGAAAAAGAAGATAGAAGAAGCCTTGTTCATGAGGCTATTAATAAGTTAAGTAAAGCCGAAAAAGCTATTATTATACTTTATATGGATGATTATACTTATGAAGAGATTTCGGAAATTTCTGGTATCACAATATCTAATGTAGGAGTAAAAATAAACCGAATTAAGGTCAAATTACAGAAAATACTAAAGGAGCTTGAATATGGACTTTGATGAAATAAAAAAAACATGGAAGAATTCATTTGTAGAGGAAGAGATTCTTAACAAGGAAGAAATCGAATCTAGGTTAAAAATTGGTGGCAAATCGAATACTGCCTTAACCAAGATAAAAAAGAGTTACAGGTTTGAGCTAATTCTTGGATCTCCAATATTTTTAGGCATTATCTTGTGTTTATTTTTGCTTCTCGATAAATCATATAAAATATATATTATTCCATCTGCAGTTTTGTTTCTTGGATGGTCTATTTCATTTACATGGAGAAATTACAATAGAGTGAGAAAGACAGTAATTTCAACCGATCAGCTTAAGCCTGCATTGGTGAAAACAATTCATGATATTGAACGATATGTAAATTTTAATATGAGTGGTTTTTTAAAGTATATTATCATACCATTTTCCTTTGCTTTTGGAATGCTAATGGGAATGTTAATAGCATCAGGTGAAAAAGATTTTATAGATGTAATTTATTCGTTAGGGCCTAAATCATTATTAAAAATCGCTTTAATTTTAATCATAGGAAGCGGCATTATGATTCCAATTTCTCAGTACATGAATAAGAAATTATACAAGCAACATCTTGATAAACTGAAAGCATACTTAAATGAGTTTGAAGAAATTGAATAAATATATTGATACAAATTATTAACCCTTTTAATACAGGAGAATCAAAAAATGAGAAAAAGTAAAATAGGATACTTTATATTGGGTAGCGCCATCATTTGGGCAGCTATCATTATTGGCTGTTCTTTAAAATTACATGGAACGAACTGTTATAATGAAATAAGCTTAATTCTTTCGGGCGGATTTATCGGCCATTTAGTTTTGATTTGGGGTCCGGTAGTAGGTTTTATTAAGAAAATTCAAAACGCATAATTATGGAAGAAAAAAATACGAATCAGCTAAACCCAGCTATAAAACAAACATGGTTAAGAATTTTGCTGTTTATTCTGATGTACATTATCGGTAGTGCTTTAATATCAGTGTTGGCTGGAGTAATAATTGTAGCGACAGGTTATTCTTCTCCCAATGAACTCCAATCGTTCTTCGGTAACAATGGCAATATTAGAATTTTAATTTTAACACAATCATTTTCCTTAATGGCAGCGGCTTTATCTATATGGGTCTTTAGAGTGTTTATAGATAGAAAGTCAATCTTATCTTTGGGATTTAAGATTAAAGGAAAATTTAAGGATATGCTCATTGGATTCTTTTTAGGATTCCTCCTTTTATCGATGGGTTTTCTTATGCTATATTATACCAATAAACTAGAAATTACAGGAGTAGCGTATGATTTCTCTGCAATTTTAGGTTCATTTATTTTATTCATTATTGTTGCTGTTGTTGAAGAAAGCATAATGAGAGGTTATATTTTAAGTAATTTAATGGATTCATTAAAAAATAAATATATTGCTCTAATTATATCAGCGGTTATTTTTGCTCTTTTTCATGCGATAAATCCGAACCTATCAATTCTCGGTTTTATTAATCTTTTTGTAGCAGGAATAGCATTGGGAGTAACATATATCCACACAAGAAATTTGTGGTTCCCAATTTTTCTTCACATAAGTTGGAATTATTTTCAAGGGCCAATTTTGGGATTCGAAGTTAGCGGATTGAATATTAAATCAGTAATAAGTCACAATGTAATAGGAAGTGATCTAATTACAGGAGGAAATTTTGGGTTTGAAGGATCAATTCTGTTAACGATTTTATTAGCAGGCATGATTATAATTACGGATCGTATATTAGCAAGAAGAACAAACCTAAACGACTAGACAAGTATTGTTAACCCGATATTTTGTGCCAATACATTTTTATCAATAAATTTGTGTGATATTATATATTCAGAAAACTGTTAAATGATTTAATTTATGAGTAAGAAACAGAGTATCGAGAAGTTCTTAACGCCAAAAAAGATAGCTATTGCAGGCGTTTCAGCTAATACAAAAAAGTTTGGTTATGCCATATTTAGTGAGCTCAAGCAAAAAGGATTTGATATTTGTCCGATTAATCCAAAATTAGAAGAATTAGAAGGAATCAAATGCTACAAATCAGTGAATGAAATCCCGGCTGAATACGAAAAATTATTTATTGTAACCCCGAAATCTGCAACTGATGAGATTATTAAAGAAGCGGCCGTTAAGGGGATAAAACACATATGGGTTCAACAAACATCTCAAACTAAGGAAACAGGAGAAATTGCGAAAGAACTTGGAGTTGATTTAATCCAAAAGGAATGTCTCTTTATGTTCGCTAACCCAGTTGGTAGCATTCATAAATTTCATAAAGCGATATGGAAAATATTTGGATTATTACCAAAATAAAACTACCAAATGGTTTTATTTACTATTTTTGAGGCCTAATAAATTATTTTAAAAATGAAAAAACTATTATTCATATTTGTAGTGTTCTCAACATTATTTATTGCTTGTGATGAGGATAATGATGAGTTGACGTATGAAGAACAACTTGCAAAAGATATTGAAAAGATACAGGATTATCTTAATGAAAACGGATTATCTGCTAATGCGGGTGAAGATGGACTGTATTATATAATTGAAGAAGAGGGAATAGGAAGTGTCCCAACTGTAGATTCCACGGTAAAAGTAAAGTATACCGGTAAATACTTGGATGATGAAGTATTTGGAAGTGGAACTATTGAGGCAGAACTAAATAAATTTATTTTGGGTTGGCAACTGGGAATACCATATTTTAAGGAAGGTGGTAATGGTACACTATATATACCTTCAGGCTTAGGTTATGGGATTCATGGTTATGGTACGATCCCTAAAAATGAAGTTTTAATTTTTGATATAGAGCTCATTGACGTATCTGATTAGTTTAACTATATCTTTAAGGTAAGCTCTGCTCCAAAAATCATGGTCCGATCAAGATCATTTTTATACCATTTTAATAAAGTTGTTTTATCATTTTCAAAAAAGCCCTGATAAGATATCTTGCCATTAATATAAATGGTTATTTCTTTGCTAAAGTCAAACATTTCAGGCGATAACAGCAAGGTGCACTTTCCAATATTTG
>PKTC01000177.1 GCA_002869305.1 Marinilabiliales bacterium | reverse complement strand
TCCAATCACTCCATTAATTAAAAGATCTTTCAGGGGACCTTCGATCATAAATTTACCAACGAAATTACTTAGTGAGGTTACTAGGGAGTCAATCCAGTCCATAGGATATTGCCCTAAACTAAACGTTGACTGAAACATGAACCATAGAAAGAATATAAAAAAAGGAAATCCTAAATACTTATGAGTTAAGAATTTATCAATTAGCTCTGTTTTTCTTCTGCGGCGATGTATGTTACCAGAATAGGTTTCTTTTAGTGCACCGGCAATAAATCCATACTTCGCATCTGTAATAATTGTTTCACTATCTTCATTAATATGTAATTCCAACGATTTAATTTCTTTTTCAGCCGCAGATTTAATTGATTCGTAATTCTCCCATTTCTTTATAGACAAATTCACAGATTTGTCTTTTTCAAGCAATTTTATGGCATAAAACCGGGATGAAATCAAGTCGGATCGTTTCTCATTCTCCCAGATTACTTCCTGAATTTTTCGAATAGATCTTTCTACATCTTTCCCATAGTTTATATGAATATGACGTACGCTTGGGTCTTCATCTTCATATACCTCAATGGCTTTTTTGAAAAGCTCCTTTACTCCAAATCCTTTTGAACCTATGGTTGGAATAATAGGAATACCTATCATTTTACCTAAAGATATAAAGTCGAACTCATCACCTTTCTTACGCAGTTCATCGTACATATTTAGTGCAATGATTACTTTGATATCCATATCAATCAACTGAGTAGTGAGGTATAAGTTTCTTTCCAGGTTCGAAGCATCAATAACATTTATAACTATGTCTGGCATTTCACCAAATATATATTTACGCACATATAGTTCTTCAGGTGAATAAGCGGATAGTGAATAAGTTCCGGGAAGATCGGTTATGTTTAGGATGTAATCTTCTATTTTGCACTGTGCCGTTTTTGAATCTACAGTTACTCCACTATAATTACCAACATGTTCTTTAGATCGGGATGCATAGTTAAATACGGATGTCTTACCAGAATTGGGATTGCCAACTAGAGCAATTTGAATTTCTTTGCCTTTTTTTCTTGCTGAAGTTTTTAAAATTTCTTCAGAAATCACACCATTGAAATCTTCAATATTAAGATGATCAGCTTCTTCTTTAGTTATTACATCAATTAACGAAGCTTCAGCTCTTCTTAATGAAACTTCATAACCCATTATATTATATTCAACGGGATCTCTTAAAGGTGCATTTTTAACAACAGTTACTTTTTTACCTTTAACAAAGCCCATTTCAGTAATCCGTTTACGAAAAGCTCCGCGCCCACGTATTTTGGTTATATAACCTGTTTCGCTATCTTTTAACTCTGATAATTTCATTCTGATTTATTCCCATTCACATATATATGTGAATGGACAAAACTAATTTTAATTAGTTCAATCTACAATACCAACATTACGGTATTTTCACCATGAATAAATGATTTGTTAAAATATTATTCTAAGGGAAAAATAAAAATCTTAAGTTTGTTTATCAAATAAAAGGAATGGAATCAGATAAGATATACGATCAATTAAAAAAACTACTGGAAGAATCGGGAGGCCGGTATAATATTCTTGAAGAGCAGATTAATGTTGAACTTCAAGTTGAATTCTTTGAGTTAGTTAATAAACTACTAAAAGAAAAGCGAAAAGAGGAAGATGTTTTAGATGATGCGAAAAAATTATTTGATACGGCTATAAATGAAGATGATAAGAAAGTTCTCTTAGCTGAGCTTTCAAATATTGAAAAACCCAAGGCATATAGACTAATAGAAAAGTTTATTGATTCCAACCCAAAAAAACTAAATCAATGGGCAATATTGTCTCTGCAACATAGCCGGATAAGTTTGGAAACACATTTTTTGGATGAACAACAGGTTTTCATATCAACGGGACTGGGAGGAAAAGGAGAGAAACTACGGTATTTTATTGTTTGTAAATTTAAGGAAGGTAAAGAAGTTGAAGAAGTGCAGAAAAAAGTGCTTCAAACCGAATTTGAGATGTCATTTACAAAGCACAATTCTTATATTGAAAAAATTAGCTATTTCGAGAAATACTTTTCCATTCTAGGGTTAATACCTATTAATATTTCAATAAATGAGCTTATTAAGTTAGCTATCCATGAATCCAATCATTATGGAGGATTTATTCATGATAAATTCTTGGTTACTAATGTAAAGATTTTAAATGAAACTGAGATTGAAAAGCATTTTAAAAAAATGGGCGTTTAAGAAAATTTTCTACGAAGCAAGAGAAATAGAAAAAAAGAAGAACAGAGCAACGGGTATAAAAAGATTATGATAATATTTTACTATGAATAAAATGAAGAATTATGTGAATATTGCTTTACAGGTATTGCCGAAATCCAAAACAAAAGAGACATACGAGTTGGTTGATGATGCAATTGAAGTTATAAAGAATTCTGGATTGAAATACCAGGTGTGTCCTTTTGAAACTGCAATTGAAGGCCCGTATGATGAAATTATGAATTTAGTTGAAAAAGTACAAAAAGTTTGTTTTGAGGAAGGAGCCGATGAATTAATGGTATATGTTAAGATACAAAATAGAAAAAACAGTAAAGTAACAATTGAAGAAAAGATGATAAAATATATCGAGTAGTAAAAAGAAAAAGCTGCCTTAAAGGCAGCTTTATTATTTTATTCTTTTGTTTCACCCAGGTCATCAAAATCAACATCTGAAGAGTAAGATTCTGCTTTTGCAGTTTCCAATTCTGTACTTACTTCAGCGTTTACACCAGCTTCAGTTTCAACCTTTTCTAAAGGTTCTTGCTCTGGAGCATTTTTCTTTATAAATTCAATTACTTCCTGAAGGTTTTCAGTGAATTTGTCAAAATCTTCTTTATATAAGAAAACTTTGTGTTTCTCGAAATAATGTCTTCCGTCACGATTAAACCTTTTCTTACTTTCCGTTATGGTTAAATAATAATCATTTCTTCTTGTTGCTTTAACATCAAGAAAGTAAGTCCTTTTCCCTGCTCTTACCACTTTAGAGAAAATCTCTTCACGCATATTTTCGCCATTTTTCTCTAATTCTTCATTTTTGTCGTATCCGTCCATCATAAAAAATTTAGTTGTTATAAGATTATCAACACCTCAAAAGTAAAAAATTATTTTATATATCATCGAATAATTATTTTTTTTTGGGTAAACGATTTCAACAAGATTTTAACAAAAAGAGAGTCAGCGCGTTTAATGTGAGGTATTGTAGTAATTATTTATGTCTGTGAGCAAATAATTCGTAAATTTATACTTTGTATTATAAAAAATCATTTACTTTGCAGGCTTTAAAGCTAAAACATAAACATTAGGGAGTTCTTATAAAATGGTAAGTAGAAGGTTATTACGAATTAAAACTCTTCAAATTTGTTACGCATATTTAAAATCCAGCGAACAATCAATTAACCAATCTGAAAAGGAATTATTTTTTAGTATTCAAAAATCATACGACTTGTATCATTACCTGTTATTGTTAATAATATATGTAGCGAATTATGCTGAGTCAAGAATTGAGTTGGGAAAACAAAAGAAGATGCCTACGCAAGATGATTTAAATCCCAACGAAAAGTTTGTTGAAAATAGGCTTATAAAACAGCTGAACGACAATCTTGATCTTAAAAAATATTTGAATGAACAAAAGTTAAGTTGGATAAACTATCCTGAAATGATTAAGAATCTTTACCTTGAAATTCGAGATTCAGAAATTTATAAGAAATACATGAGCTCTGAAACAAGAGGTTTTAACGAAGACAAAAAGTTTATTACCGATGTTTACGCAAAAATAATCTATAATTATGAGCCACTTTATCAAAATTTAGAAGAGCAAAGCATTTTCTGGAATGATGATATTGAGTTTATTATTGGAATGATTATTAAATCTTTTCGTTCATTCAAATTGGCAAGTGATGAGAATGTAAAATTAATGCCGCTTTTTAAGAATGATGAGGACAAAGATTTTGTTAAACGTCTATTCAGAAAAGTAATCCTTAATTATAAAGAATATGAAGAGCTAATTTCTCAGTTTATTAAGAATTGGGATGTGGAACGAGTAGCTTTTATGGATATAGTTGTTATGAGTCTGGCTGTAGCGGAGATGACAGAGTTTTCTGAAATCCCTGTAAAAGTTAGTTTGGATGAATATATTGAAATAGCAAAATATTACAGTACTCAAAAAAGTAACGTTTTCATTAATGGTATACTGGATAAAATAGTAGATCATCTGAAAGAAGAAGGCAAGATTAAAAAAATTGGACGCGGATTGATAGGAGAAGTCAATTAGGCCTTTGAACTAGTTATAATTATTCATTACTTTGTACTTTAAAACAAATAGAATGGCTCAAAAAACGGTAAAAATTGTAATATTAATTAGTCTTGCAATTATTATTGGATTTTCATGTATTAATAAAGAAAAACAGAAACGTGCTATTGATGATCAAATTGAAAAGTTGGGATATCCACAAATAAAATTTGATACAACCTATTTCGATTTTGGAACATTAGTACAGGGCGAATCAGTTGCGCATACTTTTAAGTTTATCAATACTGGCAAAGCAGATTTATTAATTCTGGATGCATTTTCTACTTGTGGATGCACAGTGCCTGATTACAGCAAAAAACATATACCCCCTGGTGAAGAAGGTAGAATAGAGGTCGTTTTTAACAGTTTGGGTAAAACAGGAATGCAATATAAAACAGTGACATTAAAATTAAATACAGAAATTGAAAAAAAGACTATAACCATTAAAGCTAACGTGATAGTAAAAAATGTATAAACTTTAAATAAATTAAAACAATGAACAACTTATTAAGCTTATTATTAATGACACAGCCTGCAGAAGGCCAAAGTCCGTATTCTTCATTTATTTTTCTTTTATTAATTATTGTTGTTTTCTATTTCTTTATGATTCGTCCTCAAATGAAACGCCAAAAGGATTTAAGAAAATATAGAGAATCTCTACAAAAAGGAGATAAAGTTGTTACAACAGGTGGTATTTATGGAAAAATAAATGACATCAAGGACAATCATATCTTGGTTGAAGTAGACACTAACGTTAAAATTAAAATCGATAAAAGTGCTATTTTAAAAGATTCTTCCGATATTGGTACTGCAAAATAGTATATCATAAAATGTTACAGAGACCATTGCTATTTAAAAACAGTAAGACAGGCCTGCCAGAAAGGTAGGAAGGCTCAGTGTGACATTGACTTTAAGGATAGTTGTCATCTGAGCCCGACTTTTATTTGATAGGTTCGCTATAAGATTGACAACTATTTTATTTTAT
>PKTC01000155.1 GCA_002869305.1 Marinilabiliales bacterium | reverse complement strand
TTGGAATAATTTCAGATTGATCGAATTTTTCTAGAGGCAAGAATGTGGTTCTATAAGCACCCAATTCTTTAAAATAAGTAGAATCTACAAAATCTTCAAAATTAACTTGTCGGTATTTTTCAATGATCTTATAAAAATAATAGTATCCCAAATCACTGTATCTATATGCTTTTTCCTCGATTAAATCTGAACTTCGAATTTTATTATAGATGGTATCGGTATAACTATCTAAAATGTAAAAATTATCGGCTATTTTAGTTGAATATCCTTCCTTTGGATAATAACTATATATTCCTTCTTTAAACTTAAAATTTTTAGCCATATAAGCATGATTTCCTATCTTATAAGGAAATTCTTCAGTGAATCTGTTATTGAGCAACTCCTGATCCGGATATAAGGTTTCCAAGGTTGAATAATAAAATGGAATCCATCCATTTAACCGTGCTTGATGAGTTAAAACATCTTTTATTATTAATTCGCCTTTATTTGTTGTATCCAGTTCTGGTAAATAATCTGCCAGAGTAGCATCTAAAGAAAATAAACTGTCTTCAAATAATTTCATTAATGAAGGTACCGTAGCTGCTATCTTAGTTATAGATGCAATATCGTAAATATCATTTTCTTCAACCGGATTGTTTTTCATATAGGAATGATAACCAAACGACTTATCGTAAAAAATATTCCCATTGCGAGCTACAAGAATTCTACAACCCGGCGTAGCCATACTATCAATAGCAGTTTGAGCTATTGAATCCACTTTCTGCAGTTTTTTAGAAGAAATACCGACCTGTTCAGGGATTCCATAACCAAGTCTTATTTTTTTTTTTAGTTCGATACCCATTCCTGCCGGATAATTATTGTTTATTCCTACATGTAATTTACCGGATAGTTTTATTCCACCAAAGAGTGCTTGCGCTGCAAGGCTTTGAGCAGCTTTATCATCCGAATATGCAATCATTAAGCTTTGAATTTCATCAATGTGCTCAAAATTTCGCAGACTATATGGGTTTGCAAAGAGACAAAAAACTACATTCGTTTCATGCGCCAGTTTGGCAATGCTATTTAATTGACTTAAATCTACTTTATAATTACCAGAAGGCCAATATGAAGCATTGTGATAACTCGTAAAGACAGCATTGTAATCTTTCAGGATAAGTAGAATTGAATCTTTAGTTTTTTCATTATACACGAAATGATCAACTTCGGCATATTTTGATAATGTTTTCTGAAATTCCGTGATTTCTTCAGTGTTAAAAGACAGTGATGCAAATTTTTTGCGCTTTAACTTTTTGATTGGTAATAAATTTTCATTATTACGAATCATTGTTATGCCATTTTCAATAAGATCTCTGCGTGTTACCTCGTAAACCAGTTTATTTAAATCATTTTTCAGATTTTCTGTATCAACAAAGATTTTGTCGCTTTTATTACTCAATAATCCTAATCTATATTTCGCAGCCAAAACTTTTCTACAACTTTCGTCAATTCTTTCTTTGGTTAAATCTCCTTTACGAATGTCTTTTTTTATCTTAGAAATTGCTTTTGATACACTTACTGAAAAAAGTAATATATCATTTCCAGCCTCCAAGGCCAAACATTCAATCTCACCTGGTTTATAATATTCGGTTGCCCCTTTCATATTAAGGGCATCTGTAAAAATCAAACCATCAAAACCCATTTCATTTTTAAGCAAATCGTTAACTACGGCTTTAGTTAAAGTGGTTGGCGTATCTTCCTTGGTTCCCAATTCAGGGACATTTAAATGAGCTACCATTACACCTTCAATTCCAGCATCAAATATTTTTTGAAATGGATATAACTCTATTGAATCTAAGCGTTGCTTATTATGAGTAACGATAGGTAAGGTATGATGTGAATCTTTGTCTGTATCTCCATGTCCTGGAAAATGCTTTGCTGTAGCTATAATCCCAGCATCTTGCATTCCCTGCATATACATAATTCCTTTCTTTGCAACTAAATCGGGATTCTCTCCAAATGAGCGCACATTAATAACAGGATTTAATGGATTGTTATTTACATCTACTACAGGTGCAAAATTAATATGCACGCCTAACCGCTTCATTTGTTCACCAATATCATAACCCATCTGATAAATTAAAGAATCGTGTTGTATCGCACCTAACATCATCTGACGTGGATAATTTAGTGTAGAATCTAAGCGCATTCCTAAACCCCATTCACCATCTATTGCAATTAGCAATGGAATTTCGGACAAGGTCTGATATTTATTGGTCAGATTTGCCTGTCTTCCTGGTCCTCCCTGGAAAAAAATTAATCCTCCAACTTTATGCTTTTTAATGATGTATGATATCTCATCAATGTGCTGCTGATCTTTGTTTGAGTATGCTGCAACCATGAACAATTGTCCAATTTTTTCTTCAAGGGATAGCTCATTCATCAATGAATCAACCCAATGATCCTGATCATTTTTGAATTGTATGGTATCCTGTGCAAAAGAATTTAAATTTAAAATAAAGTATGATGATAAAATTAGAAACAATCGAACTCGGCACATAACTAACTTATTTTCTTTTTATTATAACATATACAATATTGCACTATTTGATTACCACAAATATAATCTTTTGATAATACAAGGCCTATAAAGAATCCTACGAAGTATAAAGAAATTATGAACAATGCAAGAAATGAATTAGAGTTATCTCTTTAATAATACATAATTTTTAAATCCACCGAGATTTCGACCTCCTAATAAGTTATTTTCTATAAAAGTTAAAAATCGGTATTTAAATCGCTCGTGAGCATGCTTCTTTCTGGTTGGAGATGGTTTGCCAATATATTGAAGCTCATTTTTCCAATCAAACCTGGCTTTCCAATCCTTCATCACCTGTGGATGTGTTTCGTTAAATTTCTGAAGCTGATTTAGTGGTCCGTAATCGAAATTCCTGTAAAGTTCTTCCTTTTTTTGAGCACCATCTTCCCCTTTATGAATTGTATCCAAGGCCTTCATCTTTTTCTTCATTAATGAGGGAGGACGTACCCAACCATAATGGTAAACGTCTGCATCAACTTTTGCTACTTTTAATTTATACGTATTTTCTTGCTGGCGATAATTAACTCCATCAAAATTAGGTATTCTTCGGAACGACTGTGCAGATTCCCATGAGTGTATCTCAGGATCATTTCTTACAATTCTTATTTCGTGCTTATACCAGTGATGAGAGAAATGGTAATGATCATAATCTCCCCAAAAATGCTTATATCTAAAAAGTAATCCTTCCACAGATTTATCATGTAATAACTCCTCACAACGAGATTTAATAACAGGAAGAAATTTTTCATGAATAACCTCGTCTGCCTGTAAATAAAACAACCAATCTCCTGTACAATGGTTTTTTGCAATATCAGTTTGATGTGCATTTTCAGTACCATTTGGGTATTTGTCAATATCCCAGATTGTATCTATGATTTTTATCTTATCACTTCCAATACTCAATATTTCTTCGCGAGTTTTATCATCTTCATCACCTTTTCCTAAGGCTACAACAAACTCGTCAACTATTGGAAGTATAGACATTATTGCAGGTTTTATAGGATAATACAATTTATCCACATTTTTACCCATTGTAAATCCACTGATCTTCATTTCAATTTTTTTAAAGAATGAATTGCAAACTTAATTATTTCCATATTATAATGAAATTTAAGCCATCAAAATACATGAAAAAAGCCCGCCAAAAGGCAGGCTTTTTCTAAATTTAGAGCTATTAACCCTTGTAATAATTGGTACTTTCAAATATTTTATCTGCAGATTTTGCAATAAATCCACTATATAATTTTCCGTTTTCATCCAGATAACGCTGTGCAAACTCATAATAACATCCCGGAATACTGTAAACACCATTCGTAAATTCCACACTAATATGATTTGCCATGATACTTGATTGACGAAGCAACTGCTCTTTAGTTCCTTTAATCTCTCCTCCTGAAGAATTTAAAAGAAAATTATTGTCTTTTAAAAATTGGTTAACTTGCTCAAGATTATCAAACTTTTTTAAACCATTCACACTTACCGTAAAGTGATTGGCTCTAAAACCATAAACATAAACCCATGCTGCATATTCAGACTCTTCTCTTAATCGCAAATAGGTATCATAATCAGGTGTTCCCCATACATTTCCTGAAAAGATTAATTCTTCCGAAACTAACGCTTCTTCCGAAATATTATGAACTACAGATTTAAGAATCTTCTGCAAAAATTCGCTAAAATCCGAGGTTTTCAATTGACTTATAAAAACGCGTGGAGCATTCTTATCTGTTTTATGTTCAAAGTGTTTTGCGAACAAGTGCTTTTCTTTAAATTCGTACTGACCTTTTTCTTCATAACCTTTCTCTAAAAAGGTTTTTGATAAAACATCAATATTAATTTTTGGATCATCAAAAGTTCTAAAAGCTATGTGATCATTTACAACTTCTTCACCTTCAGTGGTAAATAATTCATAAACTTTTTTTGCTGCTGGATTCTGAGCTGTATAGTCAATCCATAGTTTATTGAATAGTTCTTCTAGAGTCATAACTATGATGGTTTTTGTTATTATATTTTCATAAAAAACAAAGTATCAATCATTATGTTCAGATAAATTAAAAAGTTCTACCTTTATTTGTAATAATCTAAAATTTTGTGTGTCGAATAAGAAATTGATTTAGGATTCTCCTGAATGGACGAAAAGATATTATTAGATAAAATAGCAGCAAGAGATGAAAGAGCATTTCAGTTTTTTGTTGATAAGTATCATCAACTGGTTTTAAATGTTTGTAATAACATTCTTCACAATCATGATGATGCAATGGACGTATCTCAAGAAGTTTTTATTAAGCTATACGAATCAATAGAGAATTTTAGGGGCGAATCAAAAATAACAACCTGGCTTTATAGAATTTCAGTTAATAAATCTTTAAATTATCTGCGCTCTCAAAAAAGACGAAAATTGTTCTCCAGCATAGATGTAATTTTTAAAGAAAATAATGATAGAAATACTCCTAAAGCTAACGATTTAAAACCAGGAGAAAGTATTGAACAAGAAGAAAATAAGAGAGCTTTGCATTATGCATTAAAAAAATTACCTAAAAAGCAGAATATTGCCCTATCCTTGCATAATTTCGAGGATTTATCATATAAAGAAGTATCAGAAATTATGGAAATAACAGTAACAGAAGTTGGTGTTTTAATTAATCGAGGTAAAAAGAAGCTAAAATCAATATTGATTGAATATTATAAAAATAACTGATTTTGAGTGTAATAAAACTTAATAAAATATGTCAAATGTAAAAAGAGCAATTATGGATTGT
>PKTC01000413.1 GCA_002869305.1 Marinilabiliales bacterium | reverse complement strand
TACAGAGCTTCTCCTTAACCATCCTTGTGTGACTGTTTTACCATAAAAATTACAATGAATCCAATCAGATTCAATCTTATCAATAAATACTAAGTCACCTTTCAATACATAAGCTTTTCTCTTGGTTGATTCAATTTTCTCATGATAAAAAAAAGCCTTCTCGATAACAACATATTTAATCTCAAGCCAGTTTTTACTTTCTTCTAAGCTAAATTTTGAAAAGTCATCCGCAAAATTCCACACATTCCAGCAACCACCATGCTCCTCATTAAGTTTAATAGAAATAATGCTGTCCTCTAGGCGATTTAATTCTCCTGCTATTAAAGTTTCTGATTTATCTAAGGGGTAAAAGGTTTCAATTTCCGATGCATTATTCAACAAAAAGCCCTGAATATAAAAGATGCAAGAAAATCTATGATTGCCAGTATTTTCATCATACCCCGAATAATTCTCAAAAATACCTGTTAATGAATTCGTTGAAGGATTATAAGCTAATTTCAAGCCATTATCATAAATGCCCGATTTAATTTGTCCGTTGCTATGGCAAGAGCTAAGTATTAGAAGTAATGCCAGAATGCCTAGCTTTCTAGTAATTTTTAAAAGTATTTCTATTTTCATCCTTTATCTATCTTTAATCTCCTTAATTTAGATAAGAAAGCAAATATTTCAAGTAAAAATACGAAGGATTATTGATGTATAATTATTTATTCATTTTTATTTTCAAACCTAATTTGTTGATTCCAAAAACAACTAATAGTAGGATCAAACTAATAAAAAAGATTGTTGTAAAGGAACTTTTAAGAATCGAAAACGCATTTGTTGTTTTCACCATTAATTCTGAATAATTAGGATAGTTATTTAGTAATATTATTATCCCGATATTTTCCATGTAATCAAAGAATCCAGCAAAAAGCGGAAGAAAACTAAAATATACTAATTTACTTTCCAGCCTATTGATCTTCTTTAAAAAATAAGCAAATATAAAAGAGTAGGTAATTCCAAAAAAGAATGGGTAAAACATGTCTATTGGAATTTGATTAAAGAGATAAACCGATCTTCCTTTCTCTCCTAGCATGTTTAAAAGCGAATTAACATATGTTATGTCATATCCCGATGGAATCATATCCAAGATTTTCATTCCATTGGAATAACTCATAACTTTTGGAATGCTTACAGCAAGCATAATGGTATAAATTATACTTGTTAAAACAAAAAGTATTAAAATCTTTTTACCGTTTAAGTTTTTCTCTATCAATTTTCTCATGGCAGATTCCTATCTAGTTTTTTTATATGAATTCATATTATTGACTACTTATATCTCTTAACTAATGGATGATCTGCGTTTAATTGAAGTAAATCCCAAAGATTACCATACAAATCCTTAAATACAGCCACGGTTCCATAGTCTGCTTCTTTTGGTTCTCTTACAAACTCAATTCCTTTTGTAATCATATCATTATAATCTCTCCAAAAGTCATCGGTATTTAAAAATAAGAAGACTCTTCCTCCTGCTTGATTTCCGACAAAATCTTTTTGGATAGGTTTTGATGCTCTTGCAAGCAATATTGTGGTACCCGACGAACCTGGTGGTGACACAACGACCCATCGTTTATCCTGTTCCGGTTGATAGGTATCTTCGATTAATTCGAAATTCAGCTTTTTAGTGTAAAATTCGATGGCTTCATCGTAATCTCTCACCACTAATGCAATATGAATTATAGATTGTTTCATTTTAATTTCTTTCTTTAGTTATAACTTTTCTGCTTCTACAATGCAATAAAATGGTTTGATACCTATTTCCTTTCCAAACTGAATGTATTCCTTCATTTTTAATCCACAATCCTTTAAGAATTTTCCAACTGCCAACTCAGGATCTTCTGACATTTCAAGTGCAAACTTTGTTGTTTCTCCCTGTTTTTCAAAAATTTTGAATTGCTTTATTGCCATTTTTGATATTTCACCTGATAAGAATGCTTTGGAATAAAAATCCTGAGCAATAACACTACCTTCCGAACATAAATCTGCCATTTTCCTTAGCGAATCCCGTACCATTTCAGGCTCGAGAAATAAAGATACACTTTGCCACAGGAACAGTGTCTTTTTAGATTTATCAAACCCGGCCTCTAATAACTTTTCAGTCCACGATTCGTTCTCATAATCAACAGGAATAAAGGAGATGGTATCATGCTCAATCCCTGCTTTTCTCAATGTATCAACTTTAACATTAAGTGTATTTACCTGGTCGAGTTCAAACACTTTAATTTTTTCATTTTTTATATAGTTTAAAGCGATGAGGTCAAAACCAACTCCGGGAAGAACAAGTTGTTCTATTTCATGAATATGTTTATCCACAATACGATCAAACACACCCAACCTGGTTATTGCCGTAGCATCAAATGTTTTTTCGGGCTCAACCAGTTTTATGGCACTTGGTGTAAAACCAAATAATCGCTTGGAAATAACAAGAGCTCCCAGAATGGACCATAATCCGAAATGTGATTCACAGGGAAACTTTTTAATAAAAGCAACAGAAAGAGAATCCAGTCTGACATTAAAATAGTGTCCGCTCCACCTGTATTGCAGCGTTTTAATTGCCGAAAAGGAAATTCCCATTTTCTTTCCTATTCTCATTTCTTTGTAAATACCTAATATGAGTCCAATAAATGCAAAAGGAATAAAGATAATTTGAATTGGTATATACAATGCTATTTGAAAAAACCTTATTAAGTTAAGTATTATTCCCTGTGGTTGTTTTTTAGCTTTGCTGTGTGTCATTTTGTATCTATCAATTAAATTAATTATTTCTTCTAAGTTTGTTAAATTCCAATAACAATCCTAAGTATAAGTGCCACTAACGGTGCTTAAGTTAACTACATGGGGGTTTTACCATGGAAGATTAAGCTGCTTTATTTCACTCCGATAAAAATCTTCCAACTTTTCGACCATATCGCCAGAGATTGGATTATGGATACTTTCAACATTACTTGTTAATTGCGCTATATTAACATTCCCCGGTATAACTGTACTTACAGCATCATAGCTCAAACAAAAAGAGATAGCTTTTTGTGCAAGATTATTTTTATTCTGAACAATCTCCTTTACCCTGCTAACAAGATATGCTCTGGTTTGAATTTCTTGCCTGGACCAACGGCTTCTAATGTCATTAAAAGTACTTTCGGCATGGTACTTTCCTGAAAGCCAACCTGAATCAAGAGGAATTTTAGCGATAATTCCCACATCTTTTTCTGTTGCCAAATCAAATGCTCGTGAAGCATCCTGATGTAAGATATTAAAAAAAGCTTCAATTACTTTTGCATTTGTAGTATTCATCAATAATTCCATCTCTTCGTAAGTATCTAAAGATGCTCCATATGCTTTTATCTTGCCTTCTTCTATTAATCGTTCGAGTATTTCATAATGGTCATTTTTATTACCATCCAGGTACTCATATGGTGGATTATGAATAATGAGCGAATCAACATAATCTACCTGCAATCTTTTTAGGCTGCCTTCCAAAGATTCTCTTATATTATCTGAATTAAAATTAGTGTAACCCGCATTCGTACGTCCAAATTTTGTATTGATTACAATTTTACTTCTATCAACAGTTTTTAGTGCTTTACCAAGCCTATCTTCGCCGGTACCATGTCCATAAATTGGTGCTGTATCAAAAAAATTGATCCAATATTCCAATGATTTTTCAACCATAGCATACGCATCTTTTTCCGACATATCCTGCCATCCTGAATCAATTCCTAGCTGCCATGCTCCGAGTCCAATTTCAGAAACAAGAGGTGCATCTTTAATGTATCTATTATATTTCATAACTTATTGATTGACTATTATCTTTCTTAAAGGTCTGAATAAACCTTTATTATTTTTAGTAAAAAAACACTCAAATCATATGCTACCTATAGGTTCCTTACTTCATTCTGTTCAGGTGAGCAAGGTGTTTTAGTTCTGATAAAAAATCATAAAAGAAATTATCTTTTACAGATTTAATATAAATCATAAACCAGAAGTTTTGTTTTCTGCATTTCTTCACTTTCTGTAAATGTAAAATTGACCTGATCCAAATATTCCAAATTTGAATTAGCAATAACAACTGCTCGATTTTTTACGATACAAAAAGTTAGAGGCTTACTTAAATAAGGATTATGGTTATAGTCATCAATAATTTCTTCTCCAATTATTTCTGTCTGCTCTTTGTTTAAAATAAGTTTCTTAAAATTATTGGATACTTCTCCCAATCCTTTCTGGATTGCATAAAGATTTCCGTTGTAAAACTCCAAACCATCTATTCTATGGGAAATTCCAACTGTATCATTTTCATTTAATATAATCTTTTTTTGAATATCTATTGAACGAACTCCCTTGTGATAAGATGTGACATATAACTTTGTATTGTCATCAGAAATAGCTATACCGTTTGGATATTGAATTTCTGTTGATTTAAAAAATAGTTTTAATGAATTGCTACCTTTTTCTAAAGTATATATAGATGCATCTTTTGTGTTAGTTATATACAAATTCCCTTTATTGTCCATTATCAGGTCATTTAAAAAATGGTCTCCAGGATCCTTCACATAGTATCGATTTAAAAGCTGTCCTGAATTTAAATCAAATGCATACAAAGAAATTAATGAATCCCTGAACATATAATATCCCCCTAATGCGTACAAAATATCTTCATTATTGTCAACCAGGGCTCCTACGCCAGGTCTAAAACCATATTCTTCACTTTCTATAAAATCTTCTTGTGCACCTGTCTTTCTGTCAAGCATGATGATTTTAGATTGCGCAATACTTGTCAGATAGAATTTATCTTTATTTAAAGAATAATCAATTCCTTCAGGTACAAGTTGTAATTCCTGTATTACATATTCTTGTGGTAATTTTTTTTGACATCCAAAAACTAGCAAAAAAGCCGATATAAATGCCAAGTTGATTAATGTAGTTAGTTTATTCATTTAGTATATTATTTAAAATAATCGATAAACACTTTAATCATTATTTAATAAAGAATTGATGATTACTATTTTTATAAAAATAATTCTTTAGGATATTTATATACTTGATAAAAGTCAAGAAAAAAGCTTTAAAACTTAATCCTCAGAAATTAATGAAAACAAGTTACAAAAATTTGTAAGAACATATCATTTTGATAGTTTTTAAAATAATTATTACATAATTTTAAAAATTCAACTTAGTTTTCAACAAGCTATGTTTAAAAATACATTCTAAAAATTCTTTTAGAATTTTGCTTTTCAGAATCTATCCCCTACATTTGCATCGTGTTTATGGTTCTTAGTGTAAAAGCTAAGAGGGAATC
>PKTC01000154.1 GCA_002869305.1 Marinilabiliales bacterium | reverse complement strand
TAAAACATCAATGCTTTGTTGCGAGAAATATATTAAGCCTCCTGCTCCAAGGTCAAAAACATAAGTAAAACCATTAGCTTTAGCTACTTTTTCGATTGCAGCTTGTGCTTTATCCATTATCGGTTGGAATAATTCCGCTTCTTTTTGCTGATAGTCTTGTTGAGCTGTAGACTGGAATTCCTGAACTCTACTCTGCATCTCCTGAATTTCAGCTTCCTTAGATTGTCTAACTAAATCTGAATATGTTGCTTTCTTTTCCATATAAGTGGCATACTTATTTTGAAGTTCCACTTGCATAGACTCCATTTCCTGTTGTAACATTTTGCTGTAATTTTGTAACTCAACCATTGCACTATCTCTCTCTGGCATTACTGATAGTAATTCACTTGAATTGATATGTCCAAATTTATATTCAGTTTTTTGAGCAAAAGCACTTGATGCTGAAACTAAAACAGCTATCAATAATAATCCTAATGTTCTTTTCATTTTTCTATTTTTTTGATTTATTGCAAATTTATAAAATTAATTCTTATAGCCTAATTTTTCTAACACTTCATCACTCTTATCATATTTTGGGTCTGTAAATAATATGGTTGCTCCCGCTGCCGTATCAAAAATAATTGCATAATTTCCTGACTCTGCAATATCTTTTATTACGGTATAAACTTCATCCTGAATAGGTTTTATGAGCTCCTGTCTTTTTTGGAACAATTCACCCTCAGGTCCAAAAAATCTTTTTTGAAGATCCTTTACAGATCTATCTTTTGCTGCTATCTCCGCTTCTCTTTGTTTTATCATATCTTTAGTTAATAGAACTTTTTCAGATTGATAATCTTTATACATTTTATCAACAATAGCGTATTCGGCTTCAATTTCTTTTTGCCAATCAACAGAAAGTTGATTAAGTTTATCCTGCGCAGCCTTAAATGCTGGGATATTACTTAAAATATAATCAGTATCAACATATGCATACCTTTGTGCATAATTAGCCGTTGCGATAAAAACAAATATTAAGCCAAAAAGAATCTTTTTCATAATATTTTATTTTAAAATTGTTGTCCGATAACAAAGTGGAATTGGCTTCCACTTGCATCAGGCACACCTGGAATATCATCAAATCCATATCCCCAATCAACTCCAAGGAGTCCGAACATTGGTAAAAATGCTCTTAAACCAACACCAGCAGATCTTTTTACATGAAATGGATTAAAATCATCAATATCAGCCCATGCATTTCCTCCCTCTACAAAGCCGAGAACATAAATTGTAGCTTGTGGCTTAAGAGATATTGGATATCTCAACTCAAAATTAATTTTCTCATAAACGTTTCCATTCTTAGTATTTCCGTTTCTTGGAGTTAAAGAGCTGTTTTCGTATCCTCTTAAAGCAATTGTCTCAACACCATATAGACTATATCCGGACATACCGTCTCCTCCAAGATCGAATTTACCAAATGGTGCATACCCAAGGTCTTTATTGTAATAGCCTAAATAACCAAATTCAGAGTTTACAGCCAATACGAGATCCTTCCATATTTTCAGATACCAGGAACCTTTGTATTTCCATTTATGATATTCAATCCAACCATATTTTCTTCCAATCGATTCTTTATAAATTGCATTCTCAACTTGAGATTCTATATAATCAGCTCGAACATCAATATCTAAATAGTTACTACCCTCTCCTCCTAACTCATCTCTCCACTCTCCATCAGAGTAATCGCTAAATTTATTATCCATATCTGTTTCTAAACTAGCCTGTTCTGATTGCGTTAGTTCCCAGAACTTATCTTTTTTAAATAAAGAATATGGAGGTGTTAACTGAAGTGTTATAGCAAATGATGAACCAAATCTTGGGTATATAATTTGATCTGTTGAATTTCTTGCAAATGTGGTTGAAAAGCTTAAATTATTTGACGTTCCATCCTGCACGATAAAATAATTCCAATCATTTAGTTCGTACCTTTGATAATTTACCGAATTGGAAATAGTAAAATAATCATCTGGCCATCTTAATCTTTGGCCTAAACCTATTGACCCTCCAATTATCTTCATGTATTCGCTTCCAATATCTCCAAAATAAAATGAACTACTTCTTCTTTGAATATTGTAATAAGCGGAAACAGACAAAGAATTTGGCTTTTTACCACCAAACCATGGCTCCATAAAACTAATACTGTACGCTGAATAATACTTACCATTTGTTTGTGCTCGCAAACTTAAAGTCTGTCCATCTCCTGAAGGAACAGGTCTCCACGCTCCTTTAGTAAAAACATTTCGTGCAGAAAAGTTACTAAATCTGAGGCCAATTGTACCAACAAACATGTTTGCTCCCCAACCGCCAGAAACTTCAAGCTGATCAGTTGATTTCTCGGCTAATGTATATTCGAGATCAACAAGCCCTTCTGCCTGATTAATATTTGTTGGCTCAATTCCAAATTGCTCTGGGTCAAAATATCCTAACTGTGCAAGTTCTCTTTGTGAACGCATTATTTCCGCTTTACTAAACAGTTCACCTGGTTTAGTTCTTAATTCTCGTCTAATAATGTGCTCATTTGTTTTAGTATTACCATGTATAACAACCTTGTTAAGGCTTACTCTCTTCCCTTCTGAAATCCGCATTTGAATATCAATGGAATCATTATCAATTTCCTGTATTGTTGGCACTACATTAAAGAACAAGTGTCCATTGTCTAAATAAAGATTACTAACTGCATCTTCGTCCAAACTAAGTCTATCATTTAAAAGCTCTGTATCAAAAGGGTCTCCTTTTTTAATTTTCAACATTCTGCTTAAAATTTCGCTTGTATACTTAGTATTTCCAACCCAGTCAATATCTCTGAAGAAGTATTGTTTTCCTTCACTAACGGTAATATCAATAGATATTCTATCCGGACTTACTTTATATATTGAATCTAATACTATCTCAGCATCTCTATAACCCTGCTTGTTATATTCTTTTATAACCAGCACTTTATCTTCTTCAAATGTTTCTTCAATAAATTTCGAAGGTTTAAAAAAGTTAAGATTAACTATTTTTGTCTCCTTCATTTTTCTCCTCAACTTATTATCAGAAAAAACTGAATTACCGTAAAAATTGATATCTTTTATCTTTACTTTTTCCCCTTTGTCAATATAAATATTAAGCTTTACGTTGTTAAGCTTAAGTGTTGTATCATCGGCTTGAACGATATCAACTTTTGCATTTAAATATTTTTTATCATACAAATAATTTAGAATAACTCTTTCAGAATTATTTATCAAATTCTCGGTAACCTGCATACCCCTCTTTAATTCGAGTTTTTCTCGGATATCGTTTTCTTTTGCCTTTTTTAAACCATGAATATGCAACTCTGAAAGCCTATGGCGTTCTTGAAGATATATTTCAAGATTTACACTGTCTTTAATAAATCCTGTTACATAAATTTTAACATCTGAAAATAATCCCTGATCCCACAGCTTTTGGATTGCTTTTGTAATATCATCCCCTGGGATAACAATCTCCCGACCTGGTGTGAGTCCAGATAAATTTACCAAGATACTTTTATCGAGGTACTTAAGACCTGTAACATTAACATCTCTGATGATGTACTCTTGTGATTTTTTGTAATCTGAAACAGGCATTGATTTGTAATCAATTTCCTGCGAAAATACTGCGGTAGCTAAAAATGTAATTATTACACTTAATAAGAATCTTCTTATCATTATATTAAAATCAATTTTAAATTAATGCTTAATTTGTTCACTTGTTTTGCCAAAACGGCGTTCTCTTTTCTGATAATTGATTATGGCATTAAAAAGATCATCTCTTCTAAAATCGGGCCATAACACTTCTGTAAAATATAATTCAGTATAGGCTAACTGCCATATTAAAAAATTACTTATCCTAAACTCTCCACTTGTTCTAATCAGCAAGTCGGGATCAGGAATGTTTTTTGTATTTAGATATTTTTCAAAAACTTCATTGTCAATCTCCTTAATATTAAAAGGAGTTTTCTCAAACTCACTAACTATTTGCTGAACAGCATTGACAATCTCCCACCTTGCACTATAGTTTAATGCTAATACTAAAGAAAGACCGGTATTATTTGATGTTTTTTTAATCAGTTCATTAAGATTCTTGCCAACATCTTTTGGTAATCCATTAATATCGCCAATAGTCAATAAACGTACATTGTTTTTAATTAGTGTATCAGTTTCTGAATTTATAGTTGAAACTAACAAAGACATCAATGCATCAACCTCTTGCTTTGGCCTGCTCCAGTTTTCCGTAGAAAATGCATAAAGTGTTAGGAATTTAACTCCAATCTCAGCAGCACCCTCAACTGTATCACGAACAGCCTTAACACCATTCTTATGCCCGAATATTCGTTGATTTCCCTTCTTTTTCGCCCATCTACCGTTACCATCCATTATAACCGCAATATGCTTAGGTAGAATATCTTTATCAATCTTTTCCTTTAAATCCATTTCTTACTTATTTATAAGTAGGACAATCTAGCTTATCTTTAAACAATTTATATGTCAAAAATACCTGGCAAAATGAATACCAGTCATCATTATGAATAACCGGAGTGTTTTGATCATCCTGGATATTTATAACAACATCGATTTGATCATTAAATGTTTTTCGATAACTCCACTCTAATCCTAAAGTAAAGCGCTCAAAGATATTATATTTAATTCCTAATCCAAAAGGAATTGTGATTGGATTTTCAAAACCATCTGACGAAAAAATATAATTACCCCCTATGCCAATAAATATAAAGGGTGCAAACCTATTTTCATTCTTTTTTATGTAACCGGAACTTGTATATGGTAAAAAATTGAATTCAAATAAAACAGAGATATCAATTAAAGTAGTTGAAAAGGAAGCTCCTCTTAATTGATTTTCGGAATTATTAAAATCGCTGTCGCTACCTGCTAGTTTTCCATACTTTCCGTTGATTCCAGCACTTAAATGCTTGTTGAAATTGTACTTAACAATGAGTCCATAGGCCAACGAAGGAGAATAAAATAATTTTGAATGATTAATGTCGCCATGATAGTATGACGCTCCGAAATTGAGACCAATTTCTGCCTTACTTTGGCTAAATAGGATGTTTGCTACAAAAACAAATAGAAACAGTACTAAACTTCTCTTCATGCCACTTTAAAATCGAATTTCAGGTCTTCGATTACTTTTCTTTTTAATTTTAGTAGAAACGCTAATAACTGAGAAATAGTATAAATCTTTTGAATTTGAAGCTTCTGGACTGAAACCATCAATAAAATCCGTGGTTGTAAACCTTGCACCTATCTCAAATCCTATATACGTTGCAGTGCTTAAAGGGT
>PKTC01000304.1 GCA_002869305.1 Marinilabiliales bacterium | reverse complement strand
TTACCTCTTTATTTTTGTTGTGATTACCTTTATCGTGTTTATTATTAAGGGAATGAAATTCGATCATGTAATTTTAAAGAAAAAGATTTTTTCAATAAATGAAGAAGATCTTTTACGTCAGATAGAGGAGAATCTAAAAGAAAAGTTTACTGATTTAAAATCCCATGTAGGTAAGATTAGCGAGGATAAAAATGACAACTCCTACCAACAGATAATTTCAAAAATAGATGATACTTATAAGGAGTTTAAATCTGTTTCTAAGAAATTTAAAGAAAGCAGTATACAGACAAACAGCCTAAAACAGATTCTAACAGATCTTACAAAAACAAAAGAAAGTATTATTGTTTCTTTAAAAACATTTTCAGAAGATGATTTTAAAGGAGTAAATAAGCAAGTTAAAAAGAGTATCATAGAATTTTACGAATCGTGTGTAAATTTTATCGCAGATTTTTCTGTTAATCATAAGCTGAATGTGCAAATAATAGAGCATTCCAAGTACATTAATATTCTTTTCGAGGTTGAAGAATTGTTTATAGAAAAAGAAGAATTGACTAATAATGCCCTGTTAAAGACCATACTTGAAAAGGTGCATGGCAAGATGGAGATGGCAAACATAAGTAATTATGGGACAATCATAAATGCATCTGTTCCATTGGATTTAAAACATCCGGATAACTCAAAGGCTGATAAAAGAACACGTATAATAATAGCCGAAGACCATGATGTATCTTTGTTCGGATTGATATCATTGTTCAAAACAAAGGAGGATATAGAAGTTATAGGAACTGCTAAAAATGGGATGGAAGTACTTAAATTACTTGAAACTGAAGATACTGATATTGTTATTACAGATATCTCCATGCCGGGTATGGACGGAATTGAACTAGCCGAAAGCCTTAAAAACAAACATCCTCAAATAAAAGTAATTGTATTTACCATGTATTTAGAAAATTGGTTTGTTGAGCAGTTAATAAATCATGGAGCAAAAGTATTTGTTTCCAAGAATTCGAAAGCTACTGAATTGGTTAGTGCCGTAAGAAGTGTTATGGAAGGTAATAATTACTATTGTCCGCAGTTTAAATCTAAGTTTGGCTTTAAGGGAGCGAATAACGGCATTACCCAGAAACTAGATTCATTGTCAAAAAATGAACTTCACATTATAAAGCAATACGCCGAAAATCTTTCCAAAGAGCAAATTGCAGAAAAAATGGATATAAGTCCTAAAACGATGGACAACTTCATCGCCAATATACTTTTAAAACTTAATGCCGGTGATGAAGATGAAATAATCCATATTGCAAAAAAACAAAAATTTATTTCTGAATAATTTGATGAATGCCATTAAACTTTTCGAGGTTTGTCTAAATTTGTGTGATATTTTTACATAAATTTATGGATCAATTAAAAAAGAAGATAGATAAGTATATTAGCAATCAGCAATATATTAAGGCAATCGAAGAATTGACAAAATTATTGGATAATGATACTGACAATATAGACTGGTTGGCATTAAGAGCAGATATTTATTATTTAAAACAAGAATATCCAAAAGCTTTAAATGATTACAATAAAGTACTAAAGATTAAAAAAGATAATAAAATTATTGCATCCAAGGTTGAAATGATAAAAGATATTCTTAAATTTCAGGCTCTTGATATATATGCATCAACAAATTTAAATATGGATCCTTGGTTAGACGATTAATATTATGCAACTAAATTACAACTCATCACATACCGATCAAAACTATCTAGGTCGTGTATTTCTTTTTGCAAAAAGAAATTACTGGTTATTTATTCTGGATATAATCATTCTTGCATTCTTTTTGATTCCTCCTTATACCTGGGATGAAACTAAAATTCTTTTAGCATTATGTGTCATACTTATTATTAGAGATGTCATAGTTTTAAGAATGAGTTATAAACATCTTGGAAAATTTATTGCCAAGGGTAATGAAATTTCTATTGGTATTTTAAAAGGGAGTAAATTCCAGGAAGATATCACCGAATGGCTTCCTGATATTGAGATCGAAATTAGATATGCCCTAAATACTCCAGTTTTAACTATACTAAGCAGTGGAGAAGTAATTTTTAAGCAGTATACAGTTGGTATCTGGACCATCGATAAGATGAAAGAATTTATAGACTCATTCTACGATTACAAAAAGGAACAGGCTTTGTGGAAAATCTATAAAGGGCAAAATTAACCTCATGTACCATAGTTCTATTTTTCTTAACTCAATAGAATTCATTGATTCCTCCTGGGATGGTTTCTTAGATGAAGATCTAATAAATCTTTTGTTAAGCATTGAAAAAAAGGTAATTCAAACTCATAAAGAGCATACACCATCGAATAATAAAGTTCTTAGGTTTATGGAACGTTCTCTTTATGATACAAGAGTTATTATTTTAGGTCAAGACCCATACCCTCAAAAAGATGTTGCAACTGGTCGCGCTTTCGAAGTGGGAACATTGCGATCTTGGAATGAAAAATTCAGTAATATCTCTTTAAAAAATATTATTAGAGCAATTTACAGTGCATACAATAATCAGTACTTAAAATACAGTGAGATTAAGAAATTGAGACCTGAGGATTTCATGATAAGTGCTCCCAACGAGTTATTTAAAAGATGGGAGAAGCAAGGAGTACTTCTATTAAATACCTCGTTTACCTGCGAAATTGGAAAATCTAATAGTCATGAAAAGTATTGGAGTAACTTTACCAATCGCTTATTGAAATATATTACAAAAGTAAATCCAAATATAATATGGTTTCTGTGGGGGAATAATGCAAAATCTATTGTTTCGGATGTCCCAATTGATAAAAAGATTGAGTCAATGCATCCCATGATGTGTTATCAGAAACCTGATAGAACTGATGATTTTCTTTTTGGAAGAATTAACTGCTTTAACGAAACAAAAAACATAATTAACTGGCTTGGCTAAGTTTTGGAAAACAAGTAATTAGATCTTGCCTGATCGTATAATTCCATGATTTTTCTTAAAACTTCATGATCTGGGTTAAATTCATTTTTTCCAATGTTTTTAACTGGAAGTACCTTGATGGATGTGCCAGTTAAAAATAGGGCGTCCATTTTTGAAATATCAGATTGATGAACTTTGTGTTCGAATAATGAAATTTTATTCGTTGTGCAAATATTTACAATATGTTTGCGTGTTATTCCATTCAACACTTCTTTAGAAGGTGCTGTAATAACCTTATTTTCACGAATAAAAAATACATTAGACCTACTCCCTTCTGTAATAAATCCATCTTTATTGATAAGGAGAACTTCAAAAATGTTTTCTTCAGCGATTCTATCGTTGGCTTTTTTTCGTGCAATTGTATTATATATTTTGGCATTAGGATTCGATCTAATTGCATTGCAAATACCTACTTCAACGCCATTTTCATAATCCTCTAAGGATGGTATAATCTGAGGAGTAAAATAAATTAAAAGATCTTTTTCCGATTTACCACTGTTTGCAAAGCGAATAATGATTTTAATTTTACCATCAACTGTTTTATTCTTTTTAATTAATTCGCCAATTAAAGCTTCAAAATCACAGTAACTTTCATTGATTGAGAGATTTGAAATATCTGCAGAATTATATAGTCTATTTAGATGGTCTTCCAAAAATATGGGTATTCCTTTCTCAACTTTTATAACCTCATAAATTGATGTCCCTTTACCAGGAAGATCTTCGTCAAACTCACTGCTCGGTAAAAATTTGAAATTATGCAAAAAAAAGTCTTTTATACACTCCATTGTAAATTATTTGTGCTTAAAAGTAATAATTCATATAATAATTACGTATTGTTCTTGTTAAATAATTTATCAAAATGTCTGGACAACATGTACGAATTAGAACAGACAATGTACAGTTACGTGCATTTATTGATAGGAAATTTTATTTATCATATTTGTAAGTTATAGAATACTAAATGTATACGTCTTTTGGTACAAATGTTGAAATTCAGCAATTAATACTCAATAATCGAATTTTTTATGATAGAATTAAAAGGTTTACACAAATCTTATATTACAGGGAATAATAAATTACATGTTTTAAAAGGACTTGATTTAACAATTGAGCAGGGAGAATTAGTATCTGTTATGGGTTCATCTGGCTCTGGAAAGTCAACTTTACTCAATGTTTTGGGAATCCTTGACTCTTACGACCAAGGTCATTATAAACTCAATAATACTTTAATGAGCGATCTCTCTGAAACGAAAGCCGCACAGTACAGAAATAACATGCTTGGATTTGTTTTTCAATCGTTTAATCTGATTTCATTTAAAAATGCAATGGAGAATGTAGCATTACCTCTTTATTATCAGGGTGTGAGCAGGAAAAAAAGAAATAGCATTGCGCTTGAATATCTTGATAGAATGGGCTTGAAAGATTGGGCAGAACATATGCCGAATGAATTGTCTGGAGGTCAAAAGCAAAGGGTAGCCATTGCAAGGGCTATGATAAGCAAACCAAAAGTGATATTGGCCGATGAGCCAACCGGAGCTTTAGATTCAACAACATCCATCGAAGTTATGGATTTATTTCGTGAAATTAATAAAGAAGGTATAACAATGATCATTGTTACTCACGAAAAAGATATTTCTGAAAAAACAAATAGAATAATTCATTTAAAGGATGGAATCATTGAAACGGATCTTATTTCAAAGAATTAGCTTATGTTCGATCTAGATAAATGGCAAGAGATTTTTGCAACCATAAGAAAAAATAAACTACGTACTTTTCTTACCGGGTTTAGTGTTGCTTGGGGAATTTTTATGTTGATTATTCTTTTGGGCTCTGGGCGAGGATTGGAAAATGGTGTTCAAATACAATTCGAACGTGATGCAACAAATAGTATCTGGATCTATCGGGGCCAAACAAGCATGCCATTTAAAGGATTAAAACCTGGAAGAAGGATTCGTTTTACAAATGATGATTACGATTATTCAAAGCGTGAAATAAAAAATGTCGATAATATGTCTTCACGCTTAAGTATTTTCGCACAAAGAGATATTTCTTACAAAAACGAATACGGAAACTTTGGTATTATTGGTGTGCATCCCGGAACTAAGGCACTTGAAAATGTGGAGATTATCGAAGGACGTTTTATTAATGAAATTGATATTAAATCAAACCGAAAAGTTGTGGCAATAAGTACCGATGTTCACAAAGCTTTGTTTAAAGAAGATAATGCTCTTGGAGAGTACATAAACATTAACAAAATACCATTTAAGATAATTGGATTGTTCGAGGATAGCTCCGAACGAGATAACCAAAGAGTTTATATTCCTGTCTCAACGGCTCAAAAGATATTTACCGG